>CAKZSH010000326.1 GCA_937918905.1 uncultured Saprospiraceae bacterium | reverse complement strand
TTTCTCAACGAGTTTTTTTTATGATTTAATATGCTTCATGTATCAAAATTATTCGTCCCGACAAGCGAAGCGTACGACAAGTGAGCACAGCGAACATACGACAAGTCAAGCGAAGCAAACGACCGTCAAGCGTAGCGTACGTCAAAGAAAATCCACATCCACATCATACGGGTAGGAAATCAAATATTTTAATGCCCTTTCCACTTCGAATCCTTCAAAGACTGCACGGTAGAGCATTTGAGTAATGGGGACTCTAATTTTATATTTTCTAGAGAGATGATTAAATATTTTTAGGGTTCGAACACCTTCGGCAAGTTCAGGCATAGAACTCATAATTTCTTCCAAGGATTCTCCTTTTCCTAGTCGCATTCCAAAAGTATAATTACGACTATCTTTACTCGTAGCCGTTGCAATCAGATCTCCAATTCCCGCAGTTCCTAAAAAAGCACTTTTGTCTACATCAAATGCTTTTGCAAAATATATCATTTCAACCAATCCCCTAGTAATCAACATCGACTGAATATTTTTACCTAAACCTAATCCTCCCAAAATACCTGACCCGATCGCAAACACATTTTTTAAAGCACCAGCCATTTGTGCGCCTTTCATCGCTCTCGATCCAAATACTTGAAAGCGGCTTCCCTTCAATACCTTTTTTCCCAAATCAAAAACCTCATCATAAGGGCTTGCAATTAAAGTTGCCGTAGGTTGCCCTGCCATGATTTCGGCAGAAAGGTTAGGACCACTCAAACAACCAATTCTTACCACGACACTTTCCTGCTCAATAACATCACTAATGGTATGTACTTCATATCTGGACAAAGTACCATTCTCTAATTTTTCGAGGTCTTCCTCCTTGACATCAAATCCTTTTGTTCCATGAATCAAAATATGGTAAGGGCGAAGGAAGGGCGAAAACGTACGCATCATTTCCCTAAAATTAACAGAGGGAACAATTGGAAAAATCAATGTACAATTATTAGCTAAATACTGAGGATCATTAGTTGCTACTATATTAGTATTGAGTTCAACCCCAAGGTGCTGATGGATCGTATTGATTTTATTTAATACCTCTTCTGCACGAACATATAACAATACATCTTCATTTTCTGAAATCAATTGAGCGATAGCCGTTCCAAAACTTCCTGCTCCAATTACTCCTATGGGTTGTTTCTTTTCCAAATGTTTATTTTCTATGATCCGCAGCTCTAGCTTTGGAGAATAATTCAATTATTTAAAATGTTATTGGTTATTGAGTTATTTCGAATAAAGTGTTTTCTAAAGTATTAGACTTATAACTCAATAACTTAATAACCAAAAATTCCTATCACATCGCAGCTTCAATAAACGCTTTTAATTCCTCTTTAATATTCATTGAGCCACCCATTTTGCTATCTACGATTTTCCCTGATTTATCTATAATGACACTTGTAGGAAACCCCATGATTCCATATTTTTCAATGATTTGACGAGCATTTGGAAATATACGATAGTCAAAAGGAATTTCTTTTAAAAACTTGTGAACATCATTTTTACGATCAAAAGTAATCGCAATAAATTCGACATCTTTACCCGCATATTCTGCTTTTAATTCATTCAAGTCAGGCATCTCCATTCGGCAAGGAGGACAATTGATAAACCAAAAATTAATCAACACCACCTTCCCTTTCAAATCACTCAATTGCAATCGTTTATCGTGCATATCTGTAAGGTCGAAATTAGGCAACATTTCTCCTTTTTTAAAATTACTTTCTATCGGTCCTCCCATCAGTTCCGCCTGTAACTCCTTCATGGTTATTTTTTTATAATCAGGTGAAGGTTGAAAAAGTTTTTCATCAACAGGTTGAAGACTAACTTTTGAAGCAGAGTAAGTAACCTGACCATATTGCATATTTAATGTATACTCCAAGGCAAATCCTTTAGCATCAGCATATGGGCAAAAATTAACCCCCATGTCAGGTGTAAACCATGCTACCAATTCGCTATCGCCCATAGGAGCCGTTGCTTTTTGGCAAGTGTAACCTTGTATGACTTTTTTATCCTTTTGAAAAGTGAATTCCCCAACTGGAGGAACCATATCAGAAGTGCTCAATAAGGCATATTTTTTATCTCGAAAAGTAATATAGTTGGTCTCTTGCCCCGATGCTAAATCTATAATTTGAAAAGACTCAGTATCTTTACCATCTAATTTTTTGAGATATAATTTCTCAGCATTAAATGTCGTTCTGGCTTTAGTTCCAAAATCTTTAGGGTCAACATTTTCATCTGTTTTGAGAGAAATGTCATATTCTACAATTCCAGATTTTGGTAGATTAGATTTCTTTTCATTTAATTTTTTTTGACCTTGGGAACAAGATAAAATAAAAAGAAAGCTGAAAAGGGTGATGAAGTTTTTCATGACTAATTATTTAAATACGGTAAGTTATTTTTAAAATTTCTGCAAACTTACATTTTTTAAACAACCATTTTAAACATAAATCGTTTGATATTTGAAAAAATAATTAAATCCGCTGACGGACATTTTATGCAAAACACTATACTAATTTTTATATGTTTTTTTCTTTGCCATCCTATTCTTCATAGTCAAGAGGAATATACTTCCACACCTCCAATTTCAGGCCCAGGAAGCCCAACCTATATTCATGACGAAATCGTTCAATATGATTTTGCACAAAAGCCACATGGATATTGGTTATTCGAACCCGCTGCACCTCGACCAGATTCTGCCAATGTCATTGTGTTCTCGCATGGCTATGGAGGTTACAATCCTATGATTTATGGACAATGGATAAAACATTTAGTCCGCAAAGGGAATATTGTAATATATCCACGATACCAACGAAACATGTATTTTCCAAGACCTCGAAAATTTTCTAAAAATGTAAGTAGAGCCATTCGTGATGCTTTAGAAAAAATAGAAACTGGTGATTTTGTAAAACCAATTACTCAACATTTAGCTTTGGTAGGGCATTCGTATGGAGGTGTAGTTTCGGCAGACCTTGCTGTTAATTTTGAAAAACATAATATTCCCAAACCCGTGGCAGTCCTGCTTTGCTCACCCGGTACTGGACCTTTGCGAGGTGGGATTTTAAAATCTTATCAAGACATGCCTACTGATATAAAATTGATTGTAATAGTTTCGAAATACGATCGTACCGTTGGAGATAAATTTGGTAAAAAAGTATTCGAAACCGCAACCGAGGTTGTGGATAGAAACTTCATTCGTCAATACCCAGATGGATCTATCTCCCCTCCGCAAAATGCAGGACACAATGAAAGCTATGCCCTTGATAGAACCTACGACAATGGAAAAAGGAATTTCACCAGCCGTCGTGCCTTGCGTATTGGAAAAACCAACAATATGGATTATTATGGTTATTGGAAAATATTTGATGCTCTTTTGGATTGCAGTCGTAGCAATGAAAATTGTAAATATGCCTTTGGAAATACGCCAGAACAAAGGTTTATGGGGTTAAAAAATGATGGAGTACCTGTAAGAGAACTAGAGGTGATTTTACCGCCAATGCCGCTCCAAGTCCCAATTTCTTCGCAATAATTTTTTGAAAAATAAAAAAAATTGTAACTTAGGCGTCCAACTAAACTTATTTCCCTCCAAAACTGATCTTCGAATCATTAAAAATCATAATTTAAGATTACTATATTTGTCAACCTTTTCTATTAAAAGTTGGTATGACATTAATAGTTATATGCAAACTATTGTTAATAGACTTGTTACGCTTTAAAAAGTGCTCATCTGAAATCCAGATTTTTTCAAATGAATGCTTTTTAGAGAGTAACAAGTCTAACTACAACAATATAGGGAAATATAGACACGACATTATTTACAGAAAACAATGAAGAAAATACTTGTAATTTACTATGTTTTGGCATTAATAATTTTTGCAGGATTTGCCACTCACGGTTCTGAAACTCCTGAAATTTTTATTTATTCCAAAAAATACTTAGCAGTTTTAGTGATTCTAGGAATTATCTTATTAGGATTAATTCCGTGGTGGATGAACCGATTTCTTGCCAAGAATGGAACTCGAAATTTCATAATGGCTTTGATGCCATCTTTGATTACTATCGGGGTGATTTACCTTGGAGGACATTATTATTACTATGCACAACAGGAGCATTTATTTGATCCCTTTTTACAAATGCCTCCCAATGATTATGATTATAGTGCCACTAAGGATTCTTCTACTTTTCGTATTTTATGCATTGGTGGTTCAACAACTCGCAATGTAAGATTGGATACCATTGACCGCTACCCTTCTGTGCTTCACAATCTCTTGAAAGGTAAAATTTCTAATAAAAAAGTAGAAATTTTAAATGCTGGAATGGATTGGTATACCAGTAAACACAGCAATATCAATTATGCTTTATATTGTCGAGATTTCAAACCTGATGTAGTGGTCGTGATGCATGCGATCAATGATTTGTATCGATCATTTTCTCCAGCAAGTTTAGCCGTTGGAGAATATAAAAGTGATTATACTCACTTTTATGGGCCAAGTATTGGAGGAGCAAAACCGCCAACTTTCGAATCTTTGATTAAAGCATTTATTAGAAAATTTTGGTTTACTCCAACTTTCGAACCTGCCGAATTTGACATCTCCGCTTTTAAATCTTTGGATGATTTTTCAAAATATATGGGTACACTTATTGAAATCATTCAAAATGATGGCGCAAAAGTAGTGTTAGTTTCTCAACCTTATATGTACAAATCAGAAATGACTAAAGAGGAAGAGTACACTTTATGGATGGATCGTGGAATGTGCTTGATTGATGGAAAATATCCAAATGGTGAAACTATGGCTCTTGCGATGGATGCTTACAATAAAAAAACAGCAGCACTTGCAAATAAATATAATTTGAAATTTGTACATGGAGAACCTGCGCTAGCAAAAGATTTAGAACACTTTGTAGATGATGTACATTATACACCTTTAGGTGCTAAAAAATTGGCGGAAGTCATTGCAAATGGAATTATTGAAATAGTTCAATAACAAACTAATTACAATTCACAAGGTGGTTCAAAATCACCTTATAAATAAAAGTTGACCAAAAACAACACGTCCAAAATAATTCAGTCTACGAATGAGTAAACTCCTTTATAACATTTCCATTTTCTTTTATAAATATGGAATTCATTTCGCTGCTCTTTGGAATAAAAAAGCAAGGCAATGGAAAGAAGGAAGAAAGGATATTTTTCAAAAAATAAAAACTCAACTTACTGGTAATCAACAAATTATATGGGTTCATTGTGCTTCGCTTGGTGAATTTGAACAGGGGCGACCGCTCATTGAAAAAATAAAAACTACGCTTCCTCATTATAAAATCTTCCTTACATTTTATTCCCCATCTGGTTACCAAATCCGAAAAGATTATCCACTCGCTGATTATATCTTTTATCTTCCTGCTGATTCCAAAAGTAATGCAAAACGTTTCGTCGAATTAGTACAACCAGAGATTGCGATTTTTGTAAAATATGAGTTTTGGTATCACTATCTTCACCAACTTCATCAAAGAGAAATTCCTACTTTTTTGATTTCTGCTGTTTTTAGAAAAGATCAAATCTTTTTTAAATCCTATGGGAATTTTTTCAAAAATATGTTGTCCTTTTTTAACCATATTTTTGTTCAAAACGAAACTTCTAAAACATTACTTTTACAAAAAGAAATAAAACATGTTACCCTCGCTGGTGATACTCGTGTAGATAGAGTGTTACAAATACAAAAAGAAGCAAAATCATATGGTATCATCGAAGCCTTTAGAGGTACTTCCGAGTTGGTGATAGGTGGAAGTACATGGCCACCTGATGAAGATATTTTAGTAAAATGGATTCAGGCGCAAAAAGGTTTTCGATGGAAATTTATTATCGCTCCTCACGATATTAGTGAAAGTCATCTTCAAGAAATCGAATCCAAATTAACTATTAATAGTATTCGTTTTTCCAAAGCCAATGCATTCAACTCTACTGCTGCAAGGGTCATGATAATTGATAATATTGGAATGCTTTCGAGTATTTATCAATATGGAAAAATTGCAATGATTGGAGGTGGATTTGGTGCTGGAATTCATAATACTTTGGAACCAATTGCATTTGGACTGCCTGTTATTTTTGGAGAAAAATATCAAAAATTTGAGGAGGCCAATTATTTAGTAAAATCTGGTGGAGGTTTTTCGATTTCAAATTTTTCGGATTTTGAAAAAATGATGACTCAACTTGAAAATGATTCATTTTATAAAAATGCGTCCCAAGAAGCACGAAATTATGTGCATCAAAATCAAGGTGCTACTGACCTTATTTTTAATTCCCTACCGCTGGCATGAAGTTGATTAGTGAATTGGTGAATTAGTTTATTAGGTGATATTGTGATCACAATTTTTATGACCCAAATTCGAATTCCCGTTCGACTAATAAACTAATTAACCAATTCACTAATCAACTATTTAACCATTTCACAAATAAACTATTTTAACAATTTTTCAAAAATTCTTTTATTATCTTTAGGACAAAGCTATAAACTAAAAAAATCAAGTCTAAGATTCCATTTAAAATTATTCTTAACTTTTAGAAACGAAAAATCAACAAAATGGACACCACTACTTTATATCAAGACCTTAAATCTCCACTCGATTTTTTTTATCATTGGGAAAAAACAACACCTGATGCCACATTCCTTCGACAACCCAAAGGAGAGAATTGGAAAACCATTACCTATGCACAAGCTGGGCAAGAAGCGCGAAGAATGGCAACTGCACTTCAAACAATGCACTTACAAAAAGGAGATCATATCGGCATCCTTTCCAAAAATTGTTACCATTGGATTTTAGCTGACCTCGCAATTATGATGGGTGGATATGTTTCCGTTCCCTATTATGCAAGTTTACCCAAAAAGCAGTTGAAGGAAGTTTTAGAATTGAGCGATGTAAAAGCATTGTTTATTGGAAAACTAGATAAGTGGGGTTATAAAGTGGATGCTCTTTCTCCTGATTTAAAAACCATTAAATTTCCACATTACGATGGAAATGCTGAAATAAATGTAGGCGAAGATTGGGATCAATTGATTAAAAATAATGAACCCATTCATGGAAGTGAACCTCGTGATTTAGATGATCTTTGGACCATACTTTTCACCTCTGGTACAACTGGCACTCCAAAGGGCGTAATGCATTCATTTAAAAATCCAGCAATCCTTGCTCGAATTGAAAAAATTACAAACTTCATAGGAGTTCATCATATGAAAAATAAAAGATTCTTTTCCTACCTTCCTCTCAATCATGTTGGAGAAAGAATAGGAGTAGAACTCAACGCCCTGACCATAGGCGGATCTATTTCTTTTGCTGATTCTCTTGATACTTTTGCAAAAAACATTCAAGATACTCAACCTTCTCTATTATTTGGAGTGCCTCGGATTTGGACAAAATTTTACTTAGGGGTTTTATCTAAAATGCCTGAAAAGAAATTAAATACCATTTTAAAAATTCCTATTCTTTCAAAAATTATTAAAAAGAAATTAAAGACTGCTTTAGGACTTGCTGAAATTGAATTAGCCGCAACAGGTGCAGCAATCACTCCTGGATTTTTAAAAACATGGTATAAAAAATTAGGGATACACTTGATTGAAGCATATGGAATGACGGAGGTTTGTGGTTCGATAACTAATGGGCCACAATCAGATGCACCTTATGATTCGGTTGGAACGGCTGTTCCATATTGTGAAGTAAAAATTCATCCTGAGACTCAAGAGATTTTAATGAAGGCACCTTACCAAATGTCGGGTTACTATAAAGCACCAGAAAAAACAGCAGAAGTGATTCAAGATGGTTGGATTTATAGTGGTGACCGAGGAACGCTTGATGAGAATGGATACTTGCGTGTTATCGGTAGAGTCAAAGATGCGTTTAAAACTTCCAAGGGTTCCTATGTGGTACCAAATCCGATGGAGGAAGTCCTCGCTGAAAATGATTGTGTAGAAAATGTATGTGTGGTAGGTCTAGGATGTCCACAACCGTTAGCCATAGTTAACCTATCAGAGATTGGAATTAGTCAACCAAAAGAAGAAGTAGAAACTTCTCTAAAAAATGCGGTACAGAAAGCGAATGCAGAAGTTTCAAATTATAACAAGATATCTACAATTATTATCGATCAAGAAACTTGGTCTGAAGAGAATCGAATTTTGACTCCAACGTTAAAAGTAAGGCGACCTCGTATTGATGAATTATATTGCAATGAATATACTTCATGGCATGATAAGGAAAATGATGTGATTTGGAAATAGTTGTTTTCAATCAAAATCAAAAACTAATTACGATGAAAACCCATTATTCGATTTTTGATTTTGATTGCCATTTTGATTTTCATTAAAAAAGCCTCTTCACGAACGAAGTCATAACAAATCATAAGCAAGTCTGCTAAAGTCTGCATCAAAAAACGTCTAATTAGTTTTCCTATAACAATATTATTCTGCATGAATCTAAAATATATTTTTCTTACTCTTTTATCTTTTCTTTTTTTTAAGAATATCTACGCACAACCTGAGCCTTGTGATGACCCTGCTGTGATGACTTCTACTTGTCCAGAAGCATGTATCATTTGTGATATTGATGGATTTACAGGACGGCATGATAGCAATGTATCTGGTGTTCTGCCGAATACTTTTTGTACCACTACTGTACACAATGCGCAATGGATTGCCTTCCAAGCGGGTAGTGAAAATCTTTCCATTCAATTGGATGTTTCTAATTGCATAGATGGTCATGGTTTGGAAATAACTATTTATAAAGGTATCAATTGCGAAAACTTTGAACTCGTGGCAAATTGCTTAGGTAATGTTCAAGCAAATACTTCGGGCATCATTACTACCAATGAACCATTGACTATTGGGCAATATTATTACTTAGTTATGGATGGCAATTGGGGAGATAATTGTGATTGGACTTTGACGGTACTGGAAGGTTCTACACAGGTTGACCCATTGAATGAATCAGGAGATATTTTGGGAGATGATGCTACTTGCCCTGAATTGTTACAACATTATGAAGTTGATTTTCCAGTAGGTGCAACGGAATTTGATTGGACGATAAATGGAACTATGCTCAATACTAATGAGCCAATGATTGATTATCAATTTCCAAGTGAAGGTACTTACAGTCTTTGTGTGACTTCTCGAAATGTATGTGATGTAGCACCTCCAACTTGTCGCCAAATTACAGTTGAAAGTGTCCCGAATACTGAAATCCAAAAAGTGTTATGTGAAAACGAATATTTAATTATTAATGGAGACACCTTGACCGAAACTGGAATTTATCAATATGATTTACTGAATGTGGATGGATGTGATAGTATTGTTATTGTGGAATTGGAAGAACTGGTGACACCTTATTTGGCAATTGATATAGACATTTGTGATGGAGATACAATTTACATTGGAACGACTCCTTATACTCAAACTGGACTTTTTCAAGAAATACTAACTTCCTCTCAAGAGTGTGATAGCATCATTGATATCGATCTTTTTGTCATCATTTGTAACATTACAAGTACGGGGATTCCTTCACCTACAATTTGCAATGGAACGGCTTCAGGACAAATTAATTTTAATGTCGATAATGGCTCTCCCCCATTTACTTACTCATGGAAAAACTTAAATAACACTCATTCTGGAAATGGAAATATTTCTTCTGTTGGCGAAATTATCAATATCAATAATATTCCTAAAGGCACATATTTAATTACCATTGAAGATGGTTTTGGGAATAGTGATATTATTATAACTGAGGTTACAGAACCAACGGTGATGTCTGCTGATTTCTTCCCATCCGATTATAATGGATTCAACGTCTCTTGCTCTGATGGGTTGGATGGCACACTTGAAGTGCAACCAATGGGTGGTATTCCTCCTTATTTTTATAATTGGTCCAATGGTCAATCTAGTAGTTTTATTCAAAATCTTTCTGTTGGTGAATATATTGTTACAATTACAGATGATTCAGGATGTGAACTCATTAGCAATTTTATTTTAGATGCACCTAATCCACTTTTTTTATCCGCAGAATTTGATAATGCCGATTGTGATGGTTTTGATTCGGGCAGTATCGAAGTGAATCAAACAAGTGGTGGGACAGCACCATACACCTATTTTTTAAATGGAGTAAATGAAAATAACAATACTGTTTTTGAAAATTTAAGTTCTGGAAATTACGAAGTGGAAGTCATGGATAACAATGGTTGCACTACCTCAATAACTGATATTATTGAAGATGCTGAAATTCCAGTTATTGATTTGGGTGAAGATTATTCGGTTGTTCTTGGTGACTTGGTTAACCTCAATCCTTCTATCAATAATATCACTATTCAAAATATTCAATGGAATGCATCTGAGTTTTTAAGTTGTGAAGATTGTCTCAATCCAGAAGTAACTCCTTTGTTTTCAGGGCAATATTTATTGGAAATAATTTCTGAAGATGGATGTGTGGGAATCGATTCTGTTTTTATCAATGTTGAAAAATTCCGAAGATTTTATGCACCTACTGCCTTTAGCCCAAATAGTGATGGGTACAATGATTACTTTACTTTGTACGGAAGTCCTGAAGTAGCTTTGATAAAAAGATTATTGGTTTTTAATCGCTGGGGAGCTGTTGTTTATGAAGGACAGGACTTACCTGCTGCCGATGGTTCGACGGGTTGGGATGGACAATTTAAAGGAAAAACTATGAACGCTGGAGTTTTTACTTGGATGGCTGAAATTGAATTTATTGATGGACTGGTTGAAACGCATTCAGGAGATGTAACTATTGTGTTATAAGACGTTAGACGGACGCTTCGCTTGACGTTGGACGTACGTTCACTTCGTTCTCTTGACGATTCGAATATTTGTGAGTTCTAAAATATTCGGAACGGAGGGTATTCAAAAAAGTGTGTCAATGGTATTTTGCTCCTTAGCCGTCGGATGTAAACCCGACTCTCTCGGACGAAAATATTTTGACATAATGTTTTGATAATCAACCAGTTAAATTGTTACGATTTTCGATTGAGAGCGTCGGATTTACACACGACGGTCACGGAGCAAAATATTATTGACACACTTTTTTGAACAGTCTCCGAATCGTCAAGAGAACGAAGTGAACGTACGTACAACGTCAAGCGAAGCGTCCGTCTAACGTACCTCACATATTTTTCAAAATCTCTTTCAAGACATCAACCCGCACCGCATATCCAGCAAATACTTGCAACGATCCTGCAAAATGAGTTCCCACAACTTTTCCAGTTTGAATATCCAAGACAGGAGAACCTGAGTTGCCCGAAAGGGTTGCGCAATCATGTTGAAAATCAAAATCATACAACATCTTAATTTTTTTAATCAAACCAGGTTGCAATCTTTTGACATCATAGATATTATTAAAAATTCGTTTTCGCTTGATGGGTAATTTATAATCAGCACTTGGAAAACCAACAACCGCAATAGGCTGATTCACCTTTAATTTTTTATCATACAATTCTAAAGGTGGTGGTAATTTCTCCCCTTTCGAATTAACTTTCTCCACCCTTAAAATTGCAATATCAGGAGTATGATTATAAAGACTAGTCTCATCTCTCTCCACATGAACGACTTCCAAAACTTTAAATTCAAAATCATGAATTCGATCGAACTCTTCATTAAAATCAATAGTGATTTTTTCAAAACCCTTTTTAATTCGAAATTTATTTCCAACTTTTTCACAAAAAACTTCCGTGACATGTTTGTTCGTCACCACCAAATCATCCGATAAAATCCAACCCGTTCCTGAAGGATATTTTTTCCTATTCCTTACTATTTCAAAAATACCGACTGAGTGAACTGCTTGCTCAATATTTTTTCTATAAATATTTAATAAAGGAGTCCAAGGATGGTCATCAGGGGCATGAAACATTCCATCTTGAATAATAAAAGCAGGTCGTAAATAATCATGGTTTAAAATTTCAAACAATAATTCTCGATCAGATTTATCTCTGTCTTTATTTATTATTTCTTCAATTTTAGTTTGACTATCAGGTAGGAAAAGTTCTTTGTTATCTTGAAAATATTCAATCGCATCTTGAATAGACCCTATGCGGAAGTTAAGTATTTTATTAAGTATTTTTTTTGGAATGGTCTTCATAGAAAGCTTTCAATTATTTGGAATACCAAACGTAAGAATTTTTTTCTAAAAAAAAGAAGTTACCCATTCTTCAATGAGTAACTTCTATCTAATAATTTGATTTGAGATGATGGGTATTAGTTATTGAGCTTATAATATTCCAATAGATTCAACTCTTTCAGAGTTATAAAATACTTAAAATGTCAATCAAAATCAAAACACGAATTATGATTCACCATACGTGTTTTGATTTTGATTTTAATTGTTCAACTACAATTTCAAAATCTTAAAGTCCAAAGGTCTTTTATTCTTTAAAGTAACTCTTCCCACATACATCGCAGCAGAAAAATATTGAGAATCTTCCACAGTTATCGTATGTACTTCAGCTGCCATCCCTTCCTGCGACCACTCATAAATTTTGATTCCTTGCATATTGAAGATTTCGATATGCACATCATTCACTTCTTCCAATTCAAATTTTAACTGAAAAAAATCATTAAAAGGATTGGGTTGAACCAATACATTTTTAGTCAAATCAATCACCATAGGATTTACAGAATCTCCACCTATCACCCCTTTAAAGAAAGTAGGGTTGCCCGTTAACGAAATATTTTGGGGAGAAATGACGGTCATTTCATCAGTAGCAGAAAAATCCCATTTCCGTTTTTCTACCGTTGTGAAATTAAATGCTATTGGAAAAGAATAAGTTGCCGCAGCAGTTTCTGATTCATCAGTTTCAGTTTGTGCCCAAAGTACAAATGTAGTGTCGTTGTTATTTCCACCTACAAATGCGCCTCCTTTGATATTGTTAGGGAGCATCAAACTAGCAGTCAAGTCAGCATCGTATGTTTTTCCAAAAATCATATCGGTAGTCGTTTTACAACCGATACCAGATTCATTGGTAATTACATCATAAGGTTGTGAACCTGAAATAATAGAATACAAACCTGACACCTCCAACCAGCTAGACGCTATATTTATATTATTTTGATCAGCGAGTTGATAAATTGCAACTTGCCTAATATCATTTTGATAGGAAGCAATTTGAATTTTCATCGCATAATTTCGAGCTGCTTCATCCGAACCAATATAGTCTTCTAATTTTTTACGAGGTACCGTTGTTTCAGTTAATATGACTAATTTCTCTGGGTAGGTTTGTCCATCATATCCATATTGTAACAATATATTTTCAAATTTATTTTTAAGCCCAATCATACCATCAACAGCCGCATCTGAATGCCGGGAATATGCAAAACCATTAATGCTATTGTCCCAAACTTTTAAGCTACCATTGATATGAGGATAAACATGATAACTCAAAACATCAAAATAAGCTCCTCCCTTTAATGGATATTCAGCGGAGACTTCTCCCCCATTTGGATTATCAGTATACCTCAGAATAACATCTAAAAAACTTTCATATCCTAATCCTCCAACAGTAACATATACTTCTGGATCAATGGTTTTAATGACTTCATAAGCGATGCGTAGCAATCGAATATAATGAAAAACTGGCGCATGAATCTGAATCTCACAAGGATCAGGAACATTGTCAAACCAATTGCCATCAATGCTTTGTGGTTTCCAACCATTCCCTTGATTATCCAAATCAGGTTCATTCCAAATTTCCCAAAACTTTACGGTCTCGCCATAAAGTGTGACGGTTTTATAGATATAAAGTGCTGCATAATTTTCATCATTTACGGGAGTTCCATTTGCGCCATCATCCCAAATAGGTTCATACATATTTGCAAACATCGCAGAAATCTTGTCAGCACAATAGTAAGTAGAATCACGATGCTCATCGGAAGGTGCTTCTAAAAAAACAGTATTGTCCATTAATCCAATATTACCATAATGTTGAAAAGCATCCACTCGAATATCATAGCCCCAAAATTCTAAGAAATTCTCTGGCAAAGGCACTCGAATAGAGGTAACCCCCACTCCTTCTACTCCTTCATCAGGATTACCTGCAGCAAGGTTTGCTGTCATTTGATCCGTCCATTGATTTCCATTAAAGTTAGGATTGATTCCCAATCTGAAAGGCGTATTGTAAATAGGTACAATATCGTTGGCAGTAAAATTTGGTTGTGAAAAATTGGGGTTTGAAAAAAGAATGATAAATAAGGCGCATACCAAGTTCTTCATAATGTCGGTTTAATATAAAAGACCAAGGAATCTTTAATGAAGGTTATTAGAAATTTGAATTAAAGAAATTCACATTCCTAAGAGAAAATTGGTCTTAAAAGTTTTCTAAAAAATATGATGTTTGGTGTGAGGTGGTTGCAAAATTAGAATGGCTAATCAGAAAAACCAATATTTTAACATTTAGTTTTCAGGTTTTTCGACTTTTTGTCAAAAATAGATAAGTGATTACTGTAGAAGTTAATAGGCTAATACTGAACAATAAGTATAATTACTTACTTGTGTTACTCTCAAAAAAGTAAAAAAATAGGCCAACGGAAATACTTCCGTTGACCTGCTTGTGTGTGTATAAACCAATAAGTGTATCTTAAATCACCTTTTGGTTTTGTTTAAAAAAGTGAATCTAAAAATAGACTCTGACGTGCGTGTTATCATCACATCTTTGAAAAATCACCATTCCTTCATAATTTTTTTGGCTCTTTGACAAATTCCGTGTTTTGAGTCAGATAAAAGTTGAAGTCCTGCCTTTGCCGGCAAGCAACTCTTCCTCTGGTCGTTTTTGATTTCAACTTTTAACTGACCTCGGAATTTGTCAAAGAACGATTTTTTGGTTCAAGGTGAATTGATTTTTTTTAATCACTTGGAGCTGGATAAGTTGTAGTAACTATATCATCACATACTCCAGGATCTGATCCCGTCGCAGGTGCACCATAATCATAAGTGGCAACTAGATCACCCAATCCTGGTCCAGGAGGAATAGTTGTTAAGTTTACAATACCATCTTGAATATTATCACAAGCCATATCATAAACCAAATCTTCCGATGAATTGGCAATTACTGATTCTCCATTGGCACAATGAATTTGTAAAGATTTTAAAGTCATACAAAAAATATCATCTAGTAATCCATATGCATTATCAATAGAACCATGGTTCAAATTGACATCTACTATTTTAAGTTCAGACTTTGTTCCAGTACCATTTACAGTAGTCGTGTCGCCATCTTTGGAAACAGCAATGTTTGCTAAATTTCTAAGCCTGTAAATAATAGTATCACTTGTCCCATTAATTATCTTTTGTTGAATTCTTATACTATCAGCATCAATATCGTACCCATCAACTGTAAAATCATCTTGAGGATATAGGGTAATATAATGTCCCGTTGTATTAAAATCATCACTAAATCGAATTTGCATTTCACCCATAACTTGTAGTCCTGAAGGACTAGTTGCTAAAGTACAAGTACAATCGGAAGCATCTGATTTATAATATTTAAGAGAAAGTAATTGTGGGTAAACAGCAATATTAGGATCTAATGAAGTATCCTGATATGGACATCCACAATCAGGCTCAGTACAAACAGTACATGCTACCCTAGTATTGATGAGAGGCATCAAAGGATTAAAATCATGATTAAATAAAAGTTGAATCAAAGATTCTTTAATCAACGCTCGAAGTAATTCTGTAGCATTGACAATTTCTCCAACTTCCTTATCCCCAACTAATCCATAGTTAAGGTCTCCGAATGTAGTCGGATTCTCCAATTGATGTTTAGTAAAATCTTTGTTAGTAGGATTTGAAACGGTAGGTGGTTCAGTAATTTTTTCTTTATCAGAAACTTGATCCTTTTTACATGAAGGAGTCAAAAATAGTATTACAGCCAACAGAAAAATTATTCTGCTGCCATTGTTTTTTATCCAAGGCATAGCGTGAGTTAATTTAGAGTAACGGTTTTTGTTTAGTTATTTCTCGTTACGATGTTAGTTAAATGTGTTTTAATCCAAGACTGCCATTCCGTTTGGGAATGTCGCAAGTATAGTATTTTGTTTTAATATGTTTTTTAAAATATTTTTTTTTTGTGACATGCCAAAATAAAATAAAGACATCTTACTTGCAATGAAAATTATACGTACATATTATTGTTATGTTCAATTTATTTTAATAATTGATATTACGTGAAAATAAATTAGTTTATTGTTTGACCAAGCAAGAATTGACGGAATATTATATCGGCTCTTATTTTCAATTACGGTATTCGACACTCCCTACCCGCTAGTCATCCTAACCTTCATGAATGTAGAATTTAGCCTTGAGAAAATCTCAATACTAAGTTATTTCACAAAAATATATTCTGTTCACGCACTATTTCCCACCTAAATACCGTATTTATTACAGCCAACAAATTAATTTCATCCTTCAAATTATTCCCAAATCATCTAATTTCTGTGTACCTTTGCACTCGTTTTCATCAAAATCATAAGTAAAAAAATATGCTGACAGCAAATAATATTTCCCTTCAATATGGTAAACGTGTCCTTTTCGATGAGGTCAATTTAAAATTCACTAAAGGCAACTGCTATGGAGTGATAGGTGCCAATGGCGCTGGTAAATCTACTTTTCTAAAAATCCTCTCAGGCGAAATTGATCCTAATAGTGGAAGTGTAGAAATGGATCCAGGAGAACGGATGGCTGTGTTGAGTCAAAATCACTTTGGTTTTGAAGAGCATCAAGTTTTGAATACCGTCATCATGGGGCATAAAGAAATGTATGATATAATGGTAGAGAAAGATGCGATCTACATGAATCCTGATGCCACAGAAGCTGAGGGAATGCGTGCAGCTGATTTGGAAAATACTTATGGTGAAATGGGAGGCTGGGAAGCTGAAAGTAATGCAGCTGAATTATTGAGTAACTTGGGAGTCAAAGAAGATTTGCATCACAAAACGATGAAAGAACTCTCTGGTGGAGAAAAAGTAAAAGTATTGTTAGCACAAGCATTATTTGGTAATCCTGATATTTTATTATTGGATGAGCCTACCAATGATTTGGATGCGGGTACGATTACCTGGTTAGCGGATTTTTTAGCAGATTTTAAAAATACCGTAATCGTAGTTTCTCACGACCGTTATTTTTTGGATATGGTGAGTACGCACACAGTTGATATTGATTATAACAAAATCAAAATATACACAGGTAACTATTCTTTCTGGTATGAGAGTAGTCAATTGATGTCTCAACAGATTGCCAACAAAAACAAAAAGATGGAGCAAAAACGAAAAGAGATGATGGAGTTTATCCAACGTTTCTCGGCCAATGCTTCTAAATCCAAACAAGCGACCAGTCGTAAAAAAGCTTTGGAAAAATTAAACATTGAAGAGATCAAACCTTCAACTCGAAAATATCCATTTGTTCATTTTCAAGCAGAGAGAGAACCAGGCGATCAGATTTTAAAAGTAACTGGGTTGAGTAAGAAAAATGAAAATGGAGAAGTATTATTTAGTGATGTTTCTTTCACTATGAATCGCAATGAAAAAATTGCCTTGCTTGGAAAAGATGCAGGTGCGGTTACAATGCTATTTGATGTACTTTCTGGAAAAGTAGAAGCAGACTCTGGAACTATCGAATGGGGACAAACTATCACCCATGATTACCTGCCTAATGAAAATACTGAGTATTTCTCTAACGATCAGGATTTAGAATTGATGGATTGGTTGCGTCAATACTCAGAAGAAAAGGATGAACAATTTATTAGAGGATTTTTAGGAAGGATGTTATTTTCGGGAGAAGAAGTTTACAAGAAATCAAGTGTATTGTCAGGAGGAGAAAAGGTACGATGTATGCTTTCAAAAATCATGTTAAAACATCCTAACTTTTTGTTGTTGGATGAACCTACCAACCACCTTGATTTGGAATCGATCCAAGCACTTAATAATGCTATGCGTGATTTCAAAGGAAATATGATTTTCACTTCACATGATTATAAGTTAACGAATACTGTAGCTAATCGAATTATTGAAATTGCACCAAATGGTATGATTGATAGCTTAATGAACTATGATGATTATGTGAAAAATGAAAATATTCAATCCCAACGAACGAAACTTGAGCAAGTGGTTAGCGTTTAAAAAATTATTGTTCTTAACACAGGATTTGTTTAAGAACAAAATCATTAGTTCGCAAATATTTTCGATATATATATTTGACCCTAAGTCGTTGGAATTTTATTCTGACGACTTTTTTTTTATCTTCATGCCTTAAGTCAAAATGTGATATGGAGTCACCTTGACTTCAACAGTTTTCAAAACAAAAACAAATGATTAAAATAGGAAATTATAACAAACTAACTGCATTTCGAAAAACTGAATTCGGATGGTATTTGACGGATGAAGATCAAACTGAAGAAGTACTGCTTCCCAATAAATTTGTTCCAGAATCCATAAAAGAGGCCGATGAAATTGAAGTCTTTATTTTTAATGATTCAGAAGATCGTGCAACTGCTACTACTCAAAAACCAAAAATTGAAGCAGGTGGTTTTGCATGTCTTCAAGTTGTGGCGGTAACTGAATTTGGAGCCTTTGTGGATTGGGGGTTGGACAAAGATTTACTCGTTCCATTTTCCGAACAACGTCGTGATATGGAGGAGTCTAGTTGGTATATCATTTATCTTTACTTAGATGGAATAACTGATCGCTTAGTAGGTTCCAACAAATGGGAAAAGTTTATTGAGAAAGAAGATATCGAACTAGAAGTAGGTGAAGAAGTGGATTTATTAATTGCCGAAGGTTCAGATATCGGAGTAAAAGCGATCATCAATAATAAATATTCAGGCTTGATCTTTCAGAATGAAATCTTTCATGAAATCCATCGAGGCGATCTGATGACTGGTTATATTAAAAACATTAGAGAGGATGGTAAAATAGATTTAAGTCTGCAAAAGCAAGGTTATAAAAATGCCATTTCTGATACTTCACAAAAAGTTTTAAACGAAATCAAATATCGAAATGGGCATTTAAAATTAACGGACAAAAGTCCTCCGGGAGAAATTTATGCACAATTAGAAATGAGTAAAAAGAATTTTAAAAAGGCGGTGGGTGCATTGTATAAACAGAAGTTAATTCGTATCGAGAAGGATGGACTTTACTTGAATGAGTAGTTTCGTGATTGGTAACTCGTAAATAGTTCTAAATTTTTTCTCTCTGTGCAGCTCTGTGAAATCTCTGCGTAACTCTGTGTAACAACTCACATGAAAATTTAATTACGCAGAGATTCCACAAAGGTACACAGAGAGAAAAAATTTAGTTACTTATTCCATCCTCTCCGTTATGTCGGAAAAAATATGAAAACTCACGTAATCCAACTGGTAACACTATTCCTATTCTACAACATTAGTTTTACAACAGCTCAAAAG
>CAKZSH010000325.1 GCA_937918905.1 uncultured Saprospiraceae bacterium | reverse complement strand
AGGCTTCTTTTTCAATATGATTTCGCTTCGCTATGAAAAAATGAAGCCGTACCGAAGGGTATGCCTTAATTTTTTCATTTCCTCATATTAAAAAATAATCTCTTCATACGGGTAGGTTATTTAATTCCTACTCCCTAAAATAAAAATCATTTTGAATACAAAAATTAGCCATGACAATATTGGTGATTTCCTTTTTGTTTTCATATTCTAAAACTGAGAAATTAAAACCTACAACTTTGGAGTATTTCACCCAAATAGATTGAAATGAAAAACCCGATCCTATTTTAAAATGGTTTCGATCTGACTTATTAAAAATTCGAGATAAAATAGAAATTTCTAAAGAGTTGACACCTTCCTTATTTGGAATATTCATAACGAGATCATCAGTTTTTTCTTTGCCTACTGCTTGACTTATTCTAAATGCAACAGCATATCTATTTCCAAAAATAAATTCATATTCTCCTTGATACCCAAACCCAGGTTTTAATAAATAAGGTGTACGAATAACTTGCGCACCTAATTTAATTCGATTTTTTCCAAGCTGAGCATTTGAAATAAAAAAACTAAAAATAAAAAATAAGAGTAGGCTGTACTTCATGATAAAATTTTTCTTATGTCTTTTTTTTACCAAATAAAGCAATCAATCCGATCATTGGCCCAATCGCTAACACTAAATACACGTTTTTTGGATTCATGGAATTTAACATCATCGTAATCACTTGAATACTTGCAATTGTAATTGCAAAACCAATACAATTAACGATAGTCAAAGCAGTTCCTTTCGATTCAACGGGAGCATTTTGTGCAACCAAAGTAGAGAATAAAGGGGAATCCGCAATGACAACCAAACCCCAAAAAAGAAGAAATCCTATAAAGATAAATGGAGTATTTATTTGAAAAATCAATGGTGAAACTAGGCAACAAATTCCAGAACATAACAATGCTATTGCGGCCGTTTTTTTTGTTCCAAAAGATTGAGAAATATAACCACCTATGACACAAGCCAAACCACCTAGCCCAATAATTGTAAATGACCAAATCGGAATATTTAATTGAACTTGATGCAGTTCTGCATAAGTCAAAATCATGACAGGAACAAATGCCCAAAAACTATACAACTCCCACATATGACCAAAATATCCAAAAGCTGCTGATCTAAAATCAGGTTTTTCAAATACCTTAAACAATGCTTTGAAATCTAATTTTTGACTAGGTTTTCTAAATGGCCCATCAGGTACTCCTAGTAACATCATTATCCCTCCAAGGGTAGCGAGAATCGAAGTAATCATGATAATTTGTCGCCAAGGTAAGATGCTGGAATATCCTTTTAACAAATGTGGAAATGCAGTACCTACTACCAATGCACCTACTAAAAACCCTAAAGATTTTCCTAAACCTTTTTCAAAATAATCAGCCGCAATCTTCATTCCCACAGGATAAATTCCTGCTAAAAAAAATCCTGTCATAAATCGCAATCCCAACAAACTAACTAAAGTATTTCCTTCCAGCATCGTCCCTAAATTAAAACTTGCTCCAATAATTGCACAGGCAAAAAATACTTTTGAAGGAGAAAAACGATCTGCAATTGTAAATAATGCAAAGACCAATGTTCCAGAAATAAAACCAAACTGAACAGCAGAAGTCAAATTGCCCAAAGCATTTTTATCCAAAGCAAAAGTAGTTACCAAATCATTCATCACCGCGTTACCCGCAAACCAAAGTGAGGTACAACAAAATTGCGCAATGACGATAAAAGGTAGAATTCGTTTGGAGACCTGCATTTTTTTTAGGTAAAAGTAGAAAGAAAAAAAATGAAAATCTTTCTGTCAAACGACTTATGGATATTTGCTAAAAAAAAATATTTGGCATAGGCTAAACACGAGTCAAGGTTTGACTTTTCAAGTCAAGCCTTGACTTCTATTGATGCTCACATAAGTCAAAGCCTGACTTTTCAAGTCAGACCTTGACTCGTGTTCAGCTAATGCTGAACAGTTACAAAAATTATTTTTTTAAAAATCAAAACCAACTTTAAAAACACCAGTAGCAGCACTCTCAATAGCTATTCCAAATGAAAGATTCTTTTTGGTCTTAGCGAAGAGTCCAAATGAGTATCCTAGTCCTGCTTGAGTATCAGATCGTTTACCATCTTGATCGGCTAAGACCGCTAGCCCACCTAAAATATTTAAATAAAGATTTCCTTTGCCACTTTTTCTTTTTGTGAAATACAATCGACCACCACCTAACGCATTAAAGATATGAGCATGTCCATCTCCTCTTTCAAAGAAACCAGGATATCCTCTAAAAATGGCTAAGGTGTAAGAGAATTGAGTTTCTAATGCGAGTTGACTTTGAGAAGTTTTTAATTTTGAATATCCTAAATGTATTCCAAAAGCGGTCGAACTTAAAGTGGACACAGGAACATATCCTACATGAAATGTATTGGTTTTAAGTTCATTATTAGTCTGCGCTTGTGTTGCTATTGCCAATGTCAAAATGATAAGACTGGTCTGGATTAATTTTATTAGATTTTTCATGATTTTGATTTTAAGTTTGAGAAAAAATAATGTAATCACTTAATTGTGATTTGTATACTACAAAGATATGGGAGGAAGGAAGGTGGGATAAAATGAATTTCACTTAATACGTATTTTTTTTAATTTAATGTTAGGATTTTTTATTAAAAAACTAATAGATACAAGGGTTCTGAATTGGAAAAAGAATACTTACTTTTGTAAAAAAACAAAACTAATCGAATGAAACTTATTTTCCTTTTAAAATATGTAGTTGTAATTAGTTTGTTATTTATGCAGACTAATCTTAGTTCACAGTCTTCAAAAGTTGAAATATCCTTCGAAGAAATCACCGCTGAAAATATATATGATAGAGGTGCGCGTGCATTAAGAATGGATAATTATGATGCCGCTATGATTTATTTTGATCGAGTCATAAGAATGGATTCTGAATTTGTAAGAGCATATAATAAACGTGGTATTATTTTTTATAAAAAAGAAAAATACGAAGCAGCTCTCGTTGAATTTAATAAGGCTTTGGACATTTCTCCCGTTTTTGGAAGAGCATTGTTTAATCGAGGGAAGGTGTTTTTTGATACGGAAAGATTTGATGAAGCCTTTCAGGATTTTGAAAAAGTTACCAAGTTGTCTCCTTTGGATTCAAATCCATTTTATAATATAGGTCTTATTTATTCAAAGAAAGAAGACTATGATAAAGCAAGGGAATATTATACAAAAGCCATCAAACTAAACGATTCGCATGAGGATGCATTTTACCAAAGGGGGCATTCTTATTATATAGTTGATTCGTTTCCAGATGCGATTTTAAATTTTGATACTGCTATCATATTAAATCCTGATTTTCATAAAGCAATTGCGATTAGAGGTGCGAGTTATCTCAAATCAAAAGAGTATGATTTGGCACTTGAAGATTTCAGTAAGGCAATTGAATTGGACTCTACTATTTCAGGATATTGGACTTGGCGAGCAAATCTTTATGATGATTTAAAGGAGTATGATAAAGCAATTCTCGATCTTGATATGGCTATTGAGATCAATCCACAAGATGATGTCGCTTATAATAATCGAGGGTTAAATTATTCAATAATTGGAGAAGATCAAAAAGCAATTACAGATTTTACAAAGGCGATTGAATTAGGTGGACAATCCTCCTCTTCAGCTTATAATAATCGAGCTAATGTTTATCGTAATTTAAAACAGTTTGAAAAATCACGAAAAGATATTGAGGCATCCATAGCCGCTAATGAAAATAATGGATGGGCATACGCAACTCTCGCCATGGTTTTTGCAGATGAAGGCAATAAAGAATTGTTTTTTAAAAATATGGAAATTGCCATTTCTAAACCGCTTGCTTATCCTTTGAAGGAGATGATTGAATTAGAAAAGACGTTGCAAAGATTTGAGAGTCATCCTGAATTTATTGCACTTTTGGAAAAGTAATGGTGTGATTTTTTTAGCCGCAGACTTACGCTGATTTTTTTATGATTTTTTCTAAAACACGTTTTTCGACAGTCATAAAAAAGTCAGCGTAAGTCTGCGGCTAAAAAAATCTTAACCATTACTTTTACCTTCTTAGGAACTTATACGAGTCGCCAATCACCAAAAGAACTTTAAAAGAATCCCCTAGATTATTCAAAAGAATCTATCTTTTTAGCTTCCTTTGTCGAAATTTTATATCCATAAAAAATTTAAATGATTGAAAGCAAACATGATGGATGGTTAATCCCTTTGAGTTTTGTAATAGTGTATGTGGTGTGGGGAACAACCTACCTTGCCAATTCATGGGGAGTAGATATCATTCCTCCTTTTATGTTTGCTAGTGTTCGATTTTTGGTAGCTGGAAGTGTATTGTTAATCTTATCTAGTTTTTTTCATTCTATTAAAATTACAAAGGCACAATTTAAAAATTTGTTCTTTGCAGGATTTCTACTTTTCGGAATAGGGAATGGAGTAGTTACTTGGGCATTACAATATGTTGATTCAGGTATCACAGCTTTAATCATAGCACTCGAACCATTAATAGTTGCTATGTTACTTTGGAGTTGGAAAAAACAAAAACCTCAAATCAGTACTTGGGTAGGAATAACTTTAGGAATCATTGGAGCTATGGTATTGTTTGGGCAACCTGAATTTGTTTCTAGTTGGAATTGGATACTTGGAGTGATCGCTATTTTTACAGCGATGTGTACTTGGGCATATATTTCGATATGGATTCCAACCGCAGATTTACCTGAATCTGTTTTTGTAAGTGCAGCTTTTCAAATGATAATTGGAGGTGTTATATTATTGTGTAGTAGTTTTGGAATGCAAGAGATTCAAAATTTTGAATGGTCAACTATTACGGATAGAGCATTTTGGTCGTGGATCTACTTAATGGTATTTGGGTCAATTTTAGCCTTCTCTGCGTTTAATTTTTTATTATTAAAAGTATCTCCAACAAAAGTGGCAGCCTCTGCATATGTACATCCTGTAATTGCATTGTTTTTAGGATATATGTTGAATGGAGAATTTTTGTCAGAACAATCCCTTCTTGCTGCTGGAATTCTTTTGACAGGTGTTGTTTTTATCAATAGAGGTAAAGCAACTAAGGTAGAATAATAATTTTTCGAGAAATAGATCTGTTGTCTTTTAAATTTATCTTGGCGTAATAAATTCCTTTAGCTTCTTTTTGTAAAATGCTGGTTTGAAAAAATGAATTTTGAAAATCACTTCCATCCCACCGTTTGATTTCTTGCCCAGTTGAATTGTAAATCACAATATCTGTAACTTCAATATTTGCCCACTTAATTTGAAATTCACCAAAGTTTGGATTTGGGAAAATATTTATGGATTCATTTTCCAACAATTCATTTGCAGAAGCCACCGTCTCTTGATAACAGGGTAAAATAGAAACTTGATCTCTAAGTATTTCCAATAATGGATATAAATTTTCTCCAGGACAAACTGTTGAACTGCAAGAATTAGGCAATCCATTTCCATCCCGATGTCCTGATACATTTTCTAAATTGGTATTCGAATCAGAATGAAAATCAGCTGCAAGTACATCAATTTCTTTGGAACAAGCTGCCCATGCGATAAAATTTTGTAACATTTCCAACCCTTCCGCAGTAGGGATCGCATTTTCATAATTTCCAATAAAACAGATGCCAGTTGTGTTCTTATTCATACAACTAAAATGCGCTCCTTGTCGATTTTCACCACGTCCTTCATACAGCACACCATTACCATCTACCAACCAATTGTAGCCAATGTCATCCCATCCATTTCCGTTGACATGAAAATCCCAATAAGATCTTACCACGGCTGCAAAATCCGAACTGGTCGTTTGACCTGCGGAGTGGTGGACGATGATATGTGTAGGTTCAGTCGGTTGAGGAGTCGCATCTGGAGGACAATTTCCGCTTGGGCACCAGTCTGTTCTTCCTTCAAAATTAGGTTGTGTACATGCGCAAATATCACTTGGATTTCTCGTGGATGCAGTCTGATTTTTTTTAGAAAACCCTGGAGCAAACAATCTTAAATTGAAAGTGCGATCAATTGGATGATTAGATTTGAGTTGTAAATATGTTGTTGCGGAATTGATTTCTCCACCAACATAAACAGTTCTTCCTACCGTTCGACCTTCTGTAAAGATTGAAAGTGGTTGCCATTCCGACCATTGATTTTTATCAGAGGAAAAAGTACGAAAGAATAAAGATGGATTAAAATTTTCTTTTTCAAAATAACCCGACAGCATGATAAATGGAGTAGGGAAAGTAGTTACAATTTTTATTTTTTCACTTAAAAAAAACGAGCTACTGACTTCTTTTTCAAAATGAATACCATGTTGAAAACCATCTTCCTGAATGGTACTAATCAGTAGACGTTGCTGTGCAATTAAAAGAGAAGGAAGTAAAAATAAAAAGAACAAAATTAATTGGCTAAGGGATTTTTTCATTTCTTGTTTTTTGAAATTAATAACGATTCCCAAAGCTAGAAAATTTTATGGAAAAGTTTGTAACTGCGGGTTTCAACCCACTACTGTCTAAAACATGAAAATTACAGTTTTCGCCCTTACAGGGCTTACGTAAAACTATTGTTATTTCACATAGGGCGTTGCCCATATGCTATTGCTTTAAGGCTTTTAGCCTTTTTTCTCCAAAATTGTCCCTATTTGCCCTGAAAGGGCTAAAGCAATAGCCCAAGGCAACGCCTTGGGTAATCAAAAAATGAGCGAAAGCCCTGAAGGGGCGATAGCATTTCAAGGTTTTATACTGCGGTTAAAACCCGCAGCTACGTAAAACGTTTCATACATTCTCTTTAAACATCTGAATAGCAATTGCTATCAAAATGATTCCAAAAACTTTTCTAAGGGAGTCAGTCACTTGCGGAGACATTTTTTTTGACAACCAATCCGTAGATCGAAGAATGACATAAATAAAAACTAAGTTGACTATGATTCCAGCAATAATGCTGATGTTGTCGTATTCTGCTTTTAAAGAAATGATCGTTGTCAAAGTACCTGCTCCAGCTAAAAGAGGAAATGCAATTGGAACCACACTTCCTGAACCTCCGCCTTCATGCGTATCTCGAAAAAAACGAATCCCAAGAATCATTTCCAATCCAATAAAGAAAATAATCAAAGCACCTGCTAAGGCAAATGAAGAAACCTCAATGCCAAAAATGCCTAAAATTGCTGCTCCGAAAAATAAAAAACTAATCATAATCGTAGCTGCAAAACCAGTTGCTACAGATGGATTAATTTCTACTCCTTCTTTTTTCATATTGATAATTACTGGAAGTGATCCAATGATATCAATTACTGAGAAAAGGATTAAACTCACCGATAAGATTGCTGTTAAATTCATCATTATTTAAAAATTTTAGCTTTTTAATTATAACTTCAAAATAACTGCTTTTTGATGAAAAATGCTTTCTTTAAACACATACTAAGTCAGTATTGATTTATTATATTTATTTTTGTGTCAGTTTTATAAAATTGATATTTTTAAATTATGAAAAAAAATCAACTTGACCCTTTCGACATCCGAATCATAAATGAATTGACAGCAGATGCTAGAATTCCTTTAATCCAATTAGCGAAAAAATTCAAAGTTTCAAATACTTTGATTCATCAGCGGATTAAAAAATTAAAGGAAGAAGGGATTTTGACCACGCCATCCTATCAACTTGATCCATGGAAGTTGGGTTATCAATCTTCGGCTTACACTCAAATTATGTTGACTGATTCAAAATTGCATAGGAAGGTTGAAATGGAATTGGAAAAAATTCCAGAGATTGTGGAATGTGCAAATATTGCAGGGCGGTATGCTTTGTTAGTAAAAATATTTGGAAAAAATAATCGCCATCTTCGGGATATTATTTATGAAAAAATTCAACCGATTGATGGCGTGGAAGGAACGAATACGACAATTTCATTTGAGATGGCATTTGCGAGAAATGTACCTTTGGTTTTGGAAAATCAAGATTGAAAATCGAACCACGAACGCTTCGCTTGACGAACCACGAACCACGG
>CAKZSH010000324.1 GCA_937918905.1 uncultured Saprospiraceae bacterium | reverse complement strand
ATACTAAATTTTTTACTTTCAAATTCTCTTATTAAATGCTTCTTAAAGTCTTCACTAAATTTACGCTTTCTTCTTAGGCTTCTTCCGTTTTTCATTGATAAAAATTTTGAAAAACGGTCAACTTCTATTAGGGATTGTCAATACTTCTCAAATCATAAATCCGTCTTCCCTTTTTCCCTTCTTCAAATGAATACTACTTAATTTTGATTTTTATCTCCTTAGGAATAAAAGCATCAGCATCAGCTCCTCCTTTTATAATTTCTCTAACAATTGTACTACTGATATGAGAAAACTGAGGTCGGCTAATTAGAAATATAGTTTCCAATCCATCTCCAATAATATTATTCATTTGAGAGATGGTTTTTTCATAATCAAAATCAGACCCATTTCTCAGCCCTCTCAATAAATACCTTGCTCCTATTCGATTACAATAGTTGGCTGTTAAATTTTCAAAAGAATCCACTTCTACTTTAGGTTCATTTTGAAAAACTTTTTCTAACCACTCCAATCTTTCTTCCAATGAAAAGAGATATTTTTTTTGAGTATTAATTCCTACAGATACTATAATTTTATCAAACAGAGGCAAAGCTCTTTTTACCAAATCCACATGCCCATTTGTGATAGGATCAAACGAACCAGGAAAAACCGCAATTTTCATGTTATTTTTTTTACGTTGGACAGTTTACGATTTACGGTTCGAGATTTTCGGTTCGAAAAGTTGTGAATCGAAAGATCTTGTATGCACATTATTCAAAACGTAAATCATTCAACTTTTAACTTAAAACCCCAACAATTTAAACAATCCGTAAATTTGATAATTTTCTGAATGAATCCAAACAAACTTGAGGATTCTTTTATTCCTCTACATCTATTAATGAAAAGGAATCCAAAAATTTATTGATATAAATGTTCATCGCTTTTTCTTTCTTGGAAATGACTTGTACGGTGTAGAGTCTATTATCGACCATGAAGGCTTTAGTTTTGATAGAGCCTTTTCCATCATTATAATCTACTCGCCAAATTTTTCCAAAATAATCTTCTAATTCAATCGAAGAAGAATAACTCAATTCTCCTCGAACACTTTCAACGGAAGACTCTATGGTAGTTTTAAAAAATTCTTCTAAAAACTCTGTACTATCAGAATGAATAGAATTTTCAGGATAATCGCAATAGCTGACCATGTACACTAAATTATCAGGGTCTTTTTCGGAAGATTGATAATAATGAGTGATGTAAGTAATATCTCCAATCCCTGTTTCAATAGTTTTTTCTTTTTTCTCCATTTTACCGGGAGTGAGTATTTTAAATTTTCCATCAAATGATTGAAACACCTCCCATTCAATAGAAGGAATAGCAATGAATAAAAAGAACAAAGAAAAGTAAATCAATTTCATATTTAATTAATTCAAGTTGAATAATTTATTAGCGAAGCCAATACTAAATCTAACAACGAAATTACTAAAAGGAATCGTTTGCACTAAACAAAAAAGATTTTTGATTTTTTACCTAAAAATAAACAGTCTAATTAAGAGTTTAATACTTTTGTAGCTAAGAAAACTTTTAGAATTAAAGGTTCTATATGAATTTGTTAAAATAGTTATTAGGTTATTGGTTATTAAGTTATTTCGAATAACGTTATTTTTCTAAGGTTTTTGACCAATATCTTAATAATCAATAACCTAATAACTATTTTAACAATCCACACAAATTCATTTAAAGCCGAATTAAAACAATAGATTCAAACATTGATAATGAAATTATTGATTCGACTAACATTTATTTTACTTTTTACATTTATATGGAGCTGCAAGCAGGATACAAACACAACAGATCAAGGTAATTCTACCCTGCCCCAGTCTTTTAAAAATTCTACCCTGCCACCAGCTGATACCGATTTTGAAGAGGCGAAATTCAAATGGGGATACATCGACAAAACTGGTAGTATTGTGATTAAAGCCCAATTTGATGATACTCGAAACTTTAAGAATGGAATGGCAGTCATTCGAAAAAAAGGGAAATGGGGTTTTATTAATAAAAGTGGAAAGCAAGTCATCCCTGCTCAATTCAAAGCGGCATGGTCTTTTTCCGACGGACTTGCAAGGGTGCTCACCTTTGATGAAAAAATAGGTTTTATTGATAAAGCTGGAAATTTTATCATTCCTGCTGAATTTGATTTAGTAGAAGATTTTCATGAAGGATTGGCTCGGTATTATGAATTAGGTGCATTTGGTTTTATTGATAAAACTGGAAAAAAAGTAATCGATGCAAAATTCGATCAGGTTTCTAATTTTAAAAATGGACTTGCCAAATTTAAATATATTGGAAAATACGGTATGATTGACCAAACTGGTCAAGAGGTGATTGCGCCCAGTTTTGAATTTTTAAGTTATGTTAAAAATGGTTTGGCAAGAGCTAGGCAAAATGGAAAATATGGTTTTATCGATTCTGAGGGAAAATGGGTTATTACTCCAAAATATGATGAAGCCAAAGATTTTGCAGAAGAAAGAGCACCTGTTTTAAAAAATGGAAATTATGGAATGATTGATAAAAATGAACAAACGATTATTCCTTTTGAATTTGAAGAAATATGGTATACTGGTAATCAAAAATGGGCCGTTGTAAAAGATGGGGATTATCAACATTTTAATCAAGATGGAGTTTCTACTTCTTCAAATAATTATAAAATGCTATATAGTTTTTCTGAAAAAATGGCTGGTTATCAAGCCTATAATCCTCGTTATAAAGTTGACCTTTGGGGGTTTTTAAATGAAAATGGCGAAGCAGTTACCCCACCCCAATTTGGATTGGTTTGGGATTTTAAAGAAGGCTTGGCAAGAGCAGCCTATCAAGAAGGAATAGGTTTTATCAATACTTCAGGAGAATTGGTTTTGGCACCGAAATGGTTGGATGCAAGAGATTTTTCGGAAGGCTTGGCGAGAGTGCAAATGAAATAATACTTTATCATAGGTGCAGCCCAAAGCGTCGTTTTAGAAAGAGTCCTTCAAGAACTTTAACCTATTCTGAAAGAATGGGTTGGTTCTGGAAGGACTTGTTGAATTTAAATTAATATTTTAGTCCTTCGTACTTGTCCGCGTAACATGAGTTAATAATCGTTTACTCAACCTGTCAAATAAATTTGAGGTTACAATAAAATCATAACAATGAAATTACAATATCTATTTTTACTTGTTTTTATTTTTTCAATGTGTCAAGAAAAGGCGACTAAAAAAACATCGCAGATCGAGTCTTCTAAATCTCAAGTCCAAGAAAGAAATTCTAATTGTAAATATAATCCCGAACCAATTTTTAAACCTGAGTGGGAAAAAGTAAGTAATCATAGTTTCGAAAGAAATGGAATTAGGGCAACAGAAAAAGTAACATTTCCAAATGGAGTGAGATTGGAATTATTCCAAACCATCTGTAATAATACACAGCAAGAATATCATTTTTATCTCACAGGTGGTTTTCAAAATAAGCCAGATGACTTTTGGATTAAAGAAGCAGCCAATCAATTTTTCTACATGGCAGGCGTGGGTCAGGAAGTTCAAGGAATTTCAGCGTGGGGAATTGAAATACAGAATAATCCAGGCAAATATCTTTTAGGTGAAAAAGTAGATATTGAAAATGGTATTTCTATGAAAATTGATAAGCTGGTGGGAAATCAAGAGTCAGAAGTAATTATAACAATAGGTCAGAAAGTGGAATAGAAAAATAAATTCATATTTTTATTTTTTCAATTTGAAAGAATTGAAAATTTAATAAATTATTTATTCTTGATATAACTTCTTGATAAAACGCAAAAAACAAATTAAAATAAATCTTATTTATTTTTTTCAGATAGCTTGTTTTTTTTACCATGTTCTAAATTTTAAAGAAATTTAATTTCTGATTTTGAAAGGAAAACAAAGTTATATATCTTTACTCCTACATTACCTTCCAGACATATCTAGATAATTCAGAAAAGAGAAAACGGACTTTTATAAACATACTAATGAGCAAGCTGACCTTACCTTTACTTTTATTTTTATTGGTCATTTGGCTGATTGGAGCGACTTGGTGGTTTAACAAAAAATACGACCATGTTAATTCGTTCAATGATGAAGAATGTGATGTCCAATTTGTTTTATCCGATGGAAACTTCCAAACTCGGTCTGAAAGTTCAATGATGTTTAAAATCTCAGATTGGGAACCAATAATACCCATGCAGACTTTATCAAGCCTCAAAAGTGTGGCTTTACATCTTGCTAATAGCGAAGAAAAAACTTTGACATTAACAGGTACTTTTGGGTCAAATGAACTCAATAATTCTGATTTTGATAACAATGGACTTGCAAGAGCTGATGCTATCAAAAATGAATTAGTCGCTTATGGTGCTCCTCAGCAAAGAATTAAAATTGATGCCTATGAAGTGGAAGAGATTGAATTGAGATGTGGGAAAATTATCGGAGGTGTAAATTTTGATTTTCAAGGATCAAAAACCTTAGCTGATAATTCTTCTGAAACTAAAAAAGTAAAAGTTGAAAAGGCACAAGAAAAACCAATAGAAGTACCACAAAAAAAATCTTCTTCAAATTCAATAGATTTTTCTCCCAAGAAAATATATTCTGTTTTTTATGAAGAGAATACTTTTAAAGTAGATATGAATGAAGAGATTGACAATTATTTCAATCAACTTGCTGAGTACCTAAAAGACAATCCAAGAGATAGACTTTTGTTAATGGGACATACTGATAATGTAGGGAGCAAAGACAAACATTTTAACTTTGGGAAATATCGAGCTCGTAAATTACGAGATGTTCTTTTAGAATATGGAATCCAAAAACGAAGAATTAAAACTGATTCTGAGGGATCATCAAAACCATTAGCATCTAATGGAACATCAGAGGGACGATACCAAAATAGAAGAGTAGAAATTTCAGTCATCAATAGATAATTTTCTTATAATCATTATATATATTAGTGGTGACTAAATCAATATATTTAAAATGAGTACTATTGCTATTTATGTTTTAGGATTTATGATAGTTGCTAGTTTGTTAGGTTTTTTCGTGGCTTGGGCTTGGAAACAACCAGCTGTCGATGAGTTGACTTCCACTTTGGAAGGCAAACAAAAAGACTTCCAACAGCTTCAAACTCAACACGATGCTTTGCAGGAACATGCAAAGAAAGTCGAAAAAGAGAAAGAGAAATTAGTTTATGAAAATGAGCGGTTGACACTAAAACTAAGTATGCTACTTGGGAAGTCAAAAGCCATGAAAGAACAAAAAGAGCTACTTGAAACTGATGGATTCATTGATACTTCAAGCCTCGACCAAAAAATAAACGATTTGAATGCCCAAATCAATAAGTTAAATGAAGAGATTGATATTGTGAAAAAGGAAAGCTTGGAATGGCAAGTTCAATACACAGAGATTTTAAAAGAAAAAGAAGAACTTTCAGAAATGCTTAGCAAATTAAGAAATCCTCGAACTTAGAATTGGTGATTGGTAACTAGCGACTTGTATCGAAAACTGTTAAATCCATATTTTTTAGGTATGTAAGAACGAATCACCAGTTACCAATCACTCAATAACAAGAATAAAATAAACAATGGGCAACCATTGAATTAAAGATTTAAGTAGAAGTAGTATCAGTAATTCTGAGACCCCATAAAGTGAATGATCTTTTGGGGTTTCTTTTTTTATTAAATGAAATGTTTAGAAAAAAACGCAAATTTGGACTCCCACCTTTAGACTTTAATCTTTCACAAGTTGATCCTCTACCCTATGCTTTTGCGCATAATGATTCTGTTTATAATTCTCCGCTATTTGATGCTTTGCGATTAGGGTATTGTTTTATTGAGGCAGATGTACATTTGATAGAAAATGAAATTTTTGTTTACCATAGAAAGCCATTTTTCCTAAATACTAACAAAACACTTACAAATTGTTATTTACAACCACTCTTTGAAATATTTAAGAAAAACGATTCTATTTTTCCAAAACTTCAAAAACCTATTTGCTTAATATTAGATATTAAAACTGATCCAGAGAAAACCTATCTGAAATTAAAATCCACTCTTCAACCGTTCAAATCTATGCTCACTTCTTGGGAAAATGGAAGAGAAAATCCAAAAGGAGTATCTATTATATTAAGTGGAAATAGACCTTTAGAGATGGTACTTTCTGAAAACAAAAGATCAGTAGCGATTGATGGGAGATTAATAGATATCGGAAAAGATTACCCAACTTCTTTTATGCCAATGATTAGTGATAAATATTCTAAAATTTTTGGTTGGTCTTTTTTTTCCAAAAAACCAAGTTCCTCCAACCTTTTTCAACTTCAACGGTACAGCAACCAAATTCACAAAGAAGATAAGTTATTCCGACTTTGGGGAATTCCTGAAAAAGCAACCATTTGGAAATCATTGCTAGAAAATGGCTTAGATTTAATTTCTACGGATCAAATAAAAAACTTAAAAGAGTTTTGTTTGTTATACTCTTAAAATCTCCAATGAATTTTCAATTTTACATTCTACTTTTCTTATTAACAATTCCAGTTTTCTTTATTATTGATATGCTGTGGTTAGGCCCAATGATTCCTCGGTTTTACCGCAAAAGAATTGGACATCTGATGGCAAAAACGCCTAATTGGAAAGCTGCATTTGTATTCTATTTTATTTTTATCATCGGTATTTTATTTTTTGCAGTCTCTCCCGCTTTGCAAAATGGTGATAGTCAAAATGCGCTGTTTTTAGGAGCAATGTATGGGCTATTCACTTACTCTACCTATAATCTTACTAATTTGGCAACACTAAAAAACTGGTCTACTCAAGTCGTTATTGTGGATATGTTTTGGGGTATGTTTTTGTGTGGATCGGTAGCGTATTTTTCTTTTTTGATTGGACAATGGTTGATTTAGTTAAATGGCTAATTAGTGGATAAGTTTATTAGGTCATATTGTGATCGAAAAATTTTGATTTACGGTAACCTAATCAACCCATTAGCTAATTCAAATTTCTTTTGCAAAAAAATAATCATTTAAAAAACATCTTGATACTCAACTTAGCCATGTTGTGTATCAGTACTTCTGGAGCTTTAGGAAGGTATATTTCTATGCCACCACCTTTAACTATTTGGTGGAGAACTTTCTTTGCATTAATTTTCTTAGGATTGTTTTGTCTTAGGAAAAAGAATCAATTCCGCTTTGATTTTAAAAAATATGGATCTGTATTTTTTGCTTCTGGATTTTTGATGGGAGTCCATTGGGTGGCCTATTTTTTTGCATTGAAATGGGCAAATGTAGCAATCGGAATGTTATCTCTTTTTACCTACCCAGCAATGACTGCTCTTTTAGAACCGCTTCTTTTAAAAACAAAATTTCAGACTCATCATCTCTGGCTAAGTTTGATGGTACTTTTGGGAATTTATTTTTTAGCACCTAGCTTGACTTTTAATAATTCAATGACTCAAGGATTATTGATGGGGCTACTTTCAGCATTCTCCTACTCTCTTCGAAACATTTTACTAAAAACTCAAGTTGAATCTTTTAACGGTTCGGTTTTGATGTTTTATCAAATGGTGGTTATTCTTGTTTTGCTATCGCCTATTCTTTTTTGTTATGAGAATATTTTAACCACCAATCAATTACCCTTTTTAATCTTTTTAGGACTCATCACAACCTCGATTGGACATACTTTATTTTTAAATAGTTTTAAGCATTTTTCAGTAAGTACCGCAAGTATTATAAGTGGAATGCAACCAATCTATGGAATTTTCATTGCCATAATTTTCCTAAATGAAATCCCTACATGGCGAAGTTGGATTGGAGGTGGATTGATTTTATTGACCGTAGTTATTGAAAGTAGGATTCAATCTAAAAGAAGACCCCAAAAATGAACATTTATTAACGTACAGTTCCTATATTTGCACCCGTTTTAAATAACCTTTCAAATCAAAAAAATATGAATTTCGATATAATTGTAATTGGTTCAGGCCCAGGAGGATATCCAGCAGCTATTCGCGCATCTCAGTTAGGTAAAAAAGTGGCGATTGTAGAAAGAGAAAATTTAGGTGGAATTTGCTTGAATTGGGGATGTATTCCTACCAAAGCCTTGTTAAAAAGTGCTCAAGTATTTGAATATATTTCTCATGCTAGTGATTATGGTATTAAGGTAAAAGGTGCTGAGGCTGATTTTGGAGGCATGGTACAACGAAGTAGAGATGTTGCCGATGGAATGAGTAATGGTGTAAAGTTTTTAATGAAAAAAAATAAAATCACCGTTATTGATGGATTTGGAAAATTGGCCCGTGGAAAGAAGGTGGAAGTGACTGATGCTAAAGGAAAAACAGAAACGTATACTGCTGAAAATATTATTTTGGCAACAGGTGGTCGAGCGAGGGCATTACCTAATGTTCCTATTGATGGTAAAAAAGTTATCGGTTATCGAGAAGCAATGACTTTAGCAAAACAACCTAAAAAGATGGTTGTTATCGGAGCTGGAGCAATTGGAGTAGAGTTTGCATATTTTTACAATGCAATTGGAACTGAAGTTACCATTGTTGAATATATGGCTCAAGGATTGGTTCCAAGAGAAGATGCTGATGTGTCAAAAGAATTAGGAAAAGTATTTAAAAAACAAGGAATAAAAGTTCTAGGAAATAGTGCAGTTCAATCTGTTGATACCAAAGGACGAGGTTGTAAGGTGACTGTAAAAAATCGAAAAACGGATAAGGAGGAAGTCATCAATTGTGATATTGTTCTTTCTGCTACAGGTGTTTCTCCCAATACTGAAAATATTGGTTTGGAAGCCTTGGGAATAAAAACAGAACGAGGACTTGTTCAAGTGGATGAATTTTATAAAACCAATGTAGCAGGAATTTATGCTATTGGAGATATAATTCCAGGAGCAGCCCTGGCACACGTAGCAACTGCTGAAGCTATTATTTGCGTAGAAAAAATAGCAGGTCATCATCCTGAGCCTATTGATTATAACAATATACCCTCATGTACTTATTGTTCTCCTGAAGTGGCATCTGTAGGATATACTGAGCAAGCAGCAAAAGATGCTGGTTATGATATTAAAGTTGGTAAATTTCCATTTTCTGCCTCAGGAAAAGCAAGTGCTGCAGGTGCAAAAAGCGGTTTTGTAAAAGTGATTTTTGATGCGAAATATGGCGAATGGCTTGGTGCCCACATGGTTGGATCTAATGTTACCGAAATGATTGCAGAAGTTGTGGCAGCAAGGAAATTAGAGACCACAGGACATGCAATCATCAAAACGATTCACCCGCATCCAACGATGAGTGAGGCAGTTATGGAAGCGGCGGCAGCGGCTTATGGTGAAGTTATTCATTTATAAAAAACTCAGATGAATATCGAATATTGAACAAGGAATGTCGAAGTTTGAAGAATACTTGTGAGTTGTACTAACCAACATTATTCTTCAAACTTCGACATTCCTTGTTCAATATTCGATATTCATCTGAGTTATAAAAAAATCTCCCTTAATTACCAAAAAATATTGTAACTTGAAGTTGAACCCAAATCTCCAGTTTTTTTGAATTAAATATACTTGAAAATAGAATTTATCCCATTTACAAAATCATAAGGCTCACTTTATGATAATAGTCATGAATGTTTATCGTCTTTTTACAAATTGGTTACATGAACAGTTTTTCCTAAAAAAACTGAATACACCTCTTGGATTTGCCTTTCTTTCGGCAATCGGGGTACTCATGGCATTTGTAATTTCTTCATTAGGTATCAAATACGGGGCAGTTGTATTTGTGGGAATGGTAAGTTTTCCTATGTTTTTATATTGCTTATTTAACCTTCCTTTTGGACTTTCTTTAATTGTATTTGTATCATTTATGTTAAATTTCGTAAAGAAATTCATAGATGTCCCTATAGGTATTGCTCAAGATGCCCTGGTTTTTATTATGTTTTTTACCATAATAATTAATCAGGTCAAGGAAAGGGATTGGGCTTTTGCCAAACATCCCATAAGTTTTTGGATTGTCATTTGGATTTTTTACAATTTAATTCAAGTTATTAACCCTTCCGCAGCGTCTCAAATTGCTTGGATATATACTGTAAGAAGTGTTGCAGGTCTAATATTGCTTTATTTTGTGGCATGCTATGCTTTCAGCTCCTTAGAAATAATATTAAAAACTATAAAGTTTATTTTAGGAATGTCATTCCTATCTGCCTTGTATGGACTAAAACAGGAATGGGTAGGATTTAGTGATGGAGAAATGGCATGGCTATATTCCAATCCACATACCTTAGAATTGTTTTTTCAATGGGGTCGATTAAGGATTTTCTCCTTTTTCTCAGATCCTACGACTTATGGAATTTTAATGGCCTATGTTTCTGTATTTTGCTCCATACTTTGTTTGGGGCCATATCGAATTAGTTTAAAAATTGTAAGTGGCATTTGTGTAATCTCATGTATCCTAGCCATGGCCTATGCAGGTTCAAGAACACCCATCGTTTTGATACCAGTAGGAGTAATTTTTTATACTGTACTAAATTTTAGAAAAGAGATCATCATTGCAGCAGGTGGATTCTTTATATTAGGAACTGGTTTTGTTATGAAATCAACTTCCAATGCGGTAGTTTATCGTATCCAATCTGCATTTATTTTAACCAATAGTAAAGATGTGGTAGATGTAAGAATGAAGAATCAAGAAAAAATTCAACCTTATGTCCAGCGTCATCCATTTGGCGGTGGTCTAGGAAGTACAGGTCTTTGGGGAAGACGGTTTTCTCCAGGTACTTTTCTAGCGGAATTTGACCACGATAGTGGATTCGTAAGATTGGCTGTTGAGGTCGGTTGGATTGGACTCTTTCTTTATATGATATTTATATATCAATGTATGAGGTGGGGAATATATTACTATTTTAGAGTACGTGACCCCGTCATAAAAAATCTGTATCTTGCAATTAATACGGTCTTTTTTATGTTAGTCATTGCTTCCTATCCACAGGAGGCTATACTTCAAGTTCCAACTAGTATAATCTTTTATTTGTTGCTAGCAGCGATTGTGAAAATGAAAGATTTTGACGAAAACTTTAAAAAGCCAATTAGTTCTAACGTTCAACAATTTGAAGAAAAAGAAAAATTACAAACTGCTGAGGTCAGTTAATCAACTTAAAATCATTTAGATTTAGTTATTCTTAATAACTTTGCAGTTATGGTTTATTTTTTGAATGTAAACAATTGGACTTAATGAAAAATTAAGTCCAATTGTTTATTTTATCTTCAAACTCTCCCAAATCTATTTCCATTTATTTCTTAGTTTTGAAAATTGTAAAATCGAATGGAGATAAATATTTGGATTTTTTGTATAAATAAATTGTTGAATCTTAACAAACCTAATAAAATGCGTTACTTACAAAACAGCTTATTCATTGTACTAATTTCATGTTTATCTATTCCATGTTTTAGTCAAAAGGTAGACTTCGATAAAGTCGTGACACCTACAGAGATGGGTACAAGAGACTTAAAAGAATACTTGGTTCAGTTGGCTTGGATGAATAGCCCTGAAAATGAAGCTCTCGAATTAGAACAAACATTAAGAGAATTTGAATTGAAAAGTGAGAAGAAAGATTGGACCAATGATGTTCGGTTCAGCGTCAATTTAAATGAAAATAATTTCCGAAAAGAAGACACTATTTTTATAGGAACTCCAGGAATAAGTGGAAATGGAGCATCAAATAGCCTCTTCCCTATTTTTAACTTCAATGCATCCGTAAGCTTAGGAACTTTTGTCAATAGAAAAAATAAAGTAGGTATAGCTGAGCAAAGGGTGAAAATAGCCGAGTCAAATATCAATCAGAAAAAATTAAGGGTTCGATATGAAATTCTTAGAAGATATGAAGAATATGAAATGCAAGAAGAAACGCTAAAAGCTGTTACTCAAGCTGAACAAAGTGCCAGCGAAGCCTATCTTTTAATTACTGATTTATTCAAAGCCGATAAAGAAACATTTGAAAATTATAACTCTGCTAATACCACTTACCACTCTGCTGTTGAAAAAAGAATTAAAGCAAATGCTGACTTGGCTATTGCAAAATTGAAAATTGAAGAAATGATAGGAATTTCTTTTGATGAAGCTCAAAGGATGAGAAAATAATTTGGAATAAAATATTTTAAAACAAAACCCGAATCTTTAAATTGAAGATTCGGGTTTTGTTTTTTTGGTAGTGTTCAATGAATTATACCGAATTTAATAAGAGGTGTCGTGTCCAACTACTTAAGATTTGTATTTCTTCAAAAGGATTGGGCCTTTCTTCTCATCGGGCCAAATTTCAATTTTATATTTTTCATCTGCCTCTATTTCTAGTGCTTGTTCATTTATTTCTGAGGTGTAAACTCTTACTCGATAATTAGAAGGATATAATTTCTTTTCAATAATTGCATCAAAATAAAGGCATGGAGTAATGATCAGTTTTCCAGATTCTATTCCTAGATCAGCCTCCACAATATGGTCATATTTGTCCATTTCAAAATCCTTGTTTTCTTTGTCTCGAATTTCAAGAACAACATTTGCACCAGCTGAGCCATAAGAAAACATATGCACTCCGATTACTCCTTTGTAGTAACTTAGTTTTCTTTTAAAACTTGTATCACTCCAAAATATTTCAGGGAAATCTCTTTCTAAAAATTCCCTATCATAAATATGAAATTGAGAATGACTAGTTCGAAATTTTAAAGAATCTAGGGAATATTCATTTTTTGCATCAGGATCATAGGCAATAGAATAATTATGATCCATATAAGAATAGATAAATAATCCCAATAATGCTAAGGCAATAAATAAACTTTGAATACCACTAATTTTCATGATTTTTAGTCGTTATTTCTTAAAAAAGTTCAAACTTAAGAATTAACTGTTCCTTCATTTGACTCAATTATTTGTCCCATTTTTAAAATTAAACAATTTTTTTGTTCCATTAAATTTTCTGAAAAAGAGTTGAATGATTTATGATGAAAGTACGGAAATTACAATCTCAATTTTTTGAAAAATTTGAGATTATTGTTTTGGGATTTAAATAAATTCTTCAATTTAAAATTTTAAAAATTTAGAATAAAGAAAATTACGAATGAGTAATTTTTCGAATTAAAATAATTTTCTAGCTTACGACAGAGGTTTTACTAAAGGAACTGAACAAATAACTATTAAAATATCCTACTCTCCCCTTTCTTAAACTACTTCAATAAAAATCACTCATTTTTCTTATTACTTTGAAGTCATAAATTCAAAGTTTACTTTTTAAAAAAATAAAAATATTATGATTCAAAATTTATTTGATGTAAGTGGAAAAGTTGCGCTAGTAACAGGAGGAGCAAAAGGAATCGGAGCAATGATAACTCAAGGCTTGGTTGAAGCAGGAGTGAAAGTTTATATTAGTTCTCGTTCTAGCGAAGATTGCAATGCCTTTGCTGAAAAGATGAATGAAATTGGAGAATGTGTAGCCCTTCCTACGGATTTATTGGTAATGGAAAATATCGAAAATTTAGCGAAAGCAATTGGAGAGAGAGAATCCAAATTAGATATTTTGGTAAATAATTCAGGGGCAAGTTGGGGAGCACCACTTGGGGAATTTCCTGAAAAAGGTTGGGATAAAGTAATGGACTTAAATGTAAAGTCATTGTTTTTTCTAACTCAAAGTTTACTACCCTTAATTTTAGCTGGAAGTAGTAAGGAAAGCCCAGGACGAATAATTAATATCAGTTCTATCATGGCTGTTGCTCCGATGTCAATGGGAACATATTCCTATGGTGCAAGCAAAGCTGCTGTGGTTCAACTTACGAGAAACTTAGCTCATGATTTAGTAAAAAAACAGGTATTGGTGAATGCCATTGCGCCAGGTTTTTTCCCAACAAAAATGACCGCTAAAGTAGATGATAAAATAATGTTGAAAGTGACTCCAATTGGAAGGCTTGGACAACCTACGGATATTGCAGGATTGGTTATTTTCTTATGTTCTAATGCTGGAAGTTTTATGACTGGAAATTATATTCCTTTGGATGGCGGGGCTTTGGTAAGTTAGTTTTTCCACAGCTTTCACGTACCACGACTCTCTGAGTCGTCTCAATATTCGACAAACGAATTTTCGATTTTTTAATAAAAAAACTTATCGAAAACCATCACGACTCAGAGAGTCGTGGTACGTGAAAGCTGTAAATATTTTATGTCAACAAGTTTCCTTCCCCATCCCATTCTGCAATATCATTTCTTTTGCTTTGATCGACACATTTTGCTATCCATTCAGGATCATAATCTACATCATGATTAGCAAGAACTTCAGCAGGTACACCATCCCAAACATTTGCAAAATTACTGGTCACGCCCAAATCATCAAATCCGATTCGAGTGGTATAATATCCTGTTACCGTTAGGTTTCTAAATGTTTTAAAAAACTTAATCCCTGGAGCCATTTCAGGTTTTTTATTATCAGGATCAGGATAAGCAATATCATCTACAATTTCAATTCTTTGTTCATGCTCAAGTGCAACAAATTCTTTATTGAATCTTTTATTCGATTCCGAATCTAACCACATCAATCCTCCACGCATTGGTAATTGAAAATAGGATGGTAAATCTTTTACAATAAAATCAATAAATTCTGGTACTTCTGCATCAGTAGCTGAACCAGCCGTTTCTGTTTTAGGTAAAATAATATCACTCAATATTGCAACTGTTGCCAACTCATGTGCATTAAGATAAGACTCTGCATTTACCTTTTTATCATGTTCAATTTCAGCAGGAGTTCTACCGTATAATTTTGATTTTGTAGCATCTGTAATTATATTACTATTTTCTCCCGTTTCAGTTTTACAACCAGATGATGAACCAACAGCAGCAGCACCTCCAATTGTACCTACGATCAAATATTTTAATGAATCTCTTCTTTTCATTTTTTTACTTTTTGAAATTAAAAAAACTACAAATCAAATATTTTGTTTTTTATACTCTTCTACAATATATTCAGATGTTCGCATAGCAAGAGCCATGATGGTCCAAGTACAATTTTTATCAGCCTGACTTGTAAATGGCCCTGCATCTACAATGAATACATTGCTAGCATCATGCAGTTGACAATATTTATTGGTAACCGAAGTTTTAGGATCATTTCCCATTCGAGTTGTTCCGACTTCATGAATGATTTGTCCAGGTGCTAATAAGCCCCAATCTTGTTCTTTAGTAGGTTTATCGCCTAATGGAATTCCCCCCATGGAATGAATAATTTCTTCAAAAGTATCTTGCATATGTTTCGCTTGATACCTTTCATAATCCGACCATTTATAATCAAATCTCAAAACTGGAATTCCAAATTGATCTACCATTTCAGGATCAATTTCACAACGATTATCATACCTCGCAATAGCTTCTCCTCTCCCTGCCATTCCCATGGTTGCCCCATAAAACTTTTTGACATCTTCTCTTAATTTTGTTCCATAGCCACCAACATCTCCACCGATATATTTATTCAATCCAGAAACATCAAAACCAAATCCATATGCAGGCATTCCTTTTCCTCCCCAAACTTCAATGTGGTAACCCCGTGGAAAATTCAATTTTTTATTATCCAACCACCAAGGAGAATAAACATGCATACCTCCTACTCCATCTTCATTATAATCTGTTTTTCGATTCATCATAGCAGGTATAAAAGCAGACCGTCCAGCTCCTGTAGAATCATGTAAATATCTTCCAACCACATCACTACTATTCCCTAAACCATTCGGATGTTGTTTACTTTTTGAGTTTAAAAGAATACGAGCAGAACTACATGCAGATGCGCCGAGCACTACGGATCTTCCTTTTAATTTATATTCCTTTCTGTCCTCTTTATTGATATAGGAAACTCCAGTTGCTTTTCCTTCGTCATTGGTAGTAACAGTACGTACCATACTATTGACATACAAATCCACTTGACCACCTCCATTTACCGCAGGAATAATAAAAACAGAACTTGAAGAAAAATCAGCATAAACATTACAAGATCGATTGCATTGCGCACAGTAGTAACATACACCACGATCTTTATTGAGTTTTTTGGTTAAAATTGATAATCGAGAAGGAATGACATCTACACCTGCTTTTCGAGCACCTTTGATATAATAAAGTTCATGAAGACGAGGCTTTGGAGGAGGTAAAAAATACCCGTCAGGATCATTGTATCGTTTTTCTTTGGAACCAAAAACACCAACCATTTTATCTAGTCGATCATAATAAGGTTTGATGTCATCATAGCTGATGGGCCAGTTCTCCCCTAGTCCATCTACATCTTTATGCTTAAAATCAGTAGGTCCAAACCGTAAGGAAATTCGTCCCCAATGATTGGTACGTCCTCCCAACATTCTTGATCGCCACCATAAAAAGTTGGTACCTTCTTTTTTAGTATATGGTTCTCCATCGACTTCCCAATCCCCCCATGATTGGTCAAAATCTCCAAATGCACGATTCGTACTTGCTCCTCTTCTAGGTGACTCCCAAGGGAATTTCATTTGAGTAGCTGTTGTCGGATCTTTTGGATCAAAATATGGCCCTGCTTCTACTAAGGCTACTGACAAACCTGCTTCTGAAAGTATCTTGGTTGCCATTCCGCCTCCCGCTCCAGAACCTACAATTATCACGTCATACTCTTTTGCATTCTCTTTTATTTGCATGATTGTTTTTTCTTGCAATTTAAAAAATGGAATTAAGAATCTTAAAATTAGGTTTAAATAAATCAGATTTATTTTGCTTTCTACGAATTTTACCTAATTTTATATATTCAACTTTCCTTTCCAGAAACTCTAAACATACTAAAAACTGGATACTTATCCAGACAAAACTTAACATACTATGAGTAAAACAACATTAATCATCGTTTCGGCGATCTTTATCCTTCTCGGATCTTGGTTTCTTTCCAATCGTTTATGTGGCTCTTCTAGCGGAAGTGCTAATCAATTTTCAATTTTAGATGGTGCATTTAAAACTGGTTCTATTGATCCAGTTACTTTTGGGATTTCAGGAACAAAACCCACTATTTCAAAAACTTCTGAAACCGAATTCAAAAAAATTGTAGGTTATTTAAACAAAAATGAGAATCGAAAACTCAATCTATTAGGGACTTACTTCTCATCTGAAAAAGCGACTTCTGATTTAGGATTAGCAAGAGCTGAAGCGATTAAATCTAAATTTGAAAAATTAGGTGCTCCTGGAGATCGGATTACTACTTCAAGCCAAAGATTGAACAACCTTCAATCTGGAGATTTAATTTATAATCCTGTAAGTTTTGAATTTATGGATGCAGAATCAAAAGTAGAAGAGGTAATTGAAACTGCTGAGGCACCTCGATCTGTTTTAGATCCATTTACTATTCGCTTTGAAACTGGAGAAAGTAAATTAGAAATGTCTTCTGAATTACGTGAATATTTAGATAGAGCATTGGCTTATCTTGCTGAAAATTCTGGAACAGTATTAATGGTTACAGGTCATACTGATAATGAAGGATCAAGCGCTTCTAATTTAAGTTTATCAAAGGCAAGAGCTTCTAAGGTTCGAAGATTTTTAAGAAACAACGGCGTAGCAAGTGCGCAAGTAAAATACCAAGGAAAAGGTGAAACTGCACCTCTTGAATCTAATGATACTGATGAGGGGAAAAGACAAAATAGAAGAGTTGAAATTCAAATTGCAAATCAGTAATTTGGGAGATTCGTAATTAGTAACTGGGGATTCGTATCGAAAACTGTTAAATCCATATTTTTTAACGTTTGTACAAAGGAATCACCAGTTACAAATCACGAATCACTTAGATGACAAAGTATTCGTAATGCGAAACAATTTATCAATCAATTTCTCCCCTTATCATCTCTTCCCAAATTTTCTTTTTTACAAAATCAATTTTACCTTTTGTGTCTCTCACACTAGTTATTCCAAATCCTAAAAAAATGGTTTTGTAATCCATTCTTGGTATCAATACTATTAACATTTATGATGCAAATAGTACTTTCGAAAATTTGTTCGCTTGGGGTACAAGAAAGAATAGAAAATAAAAATATGGTAATTGTAAATAGGTATCTCATTTTGTTTGGTAATTAGTTGGTTTTTCCTTTAAAAATATCATTTTTTCACAACTTGGCAAGAGAAACCATCAATTAAACCTAACAAAAGATTATTCCGTCCGTAGACCTTTTAAATAACTTTTTCCAAATAAAAAACGTTACTTTTGTGCTCTTTTTCAAGTTAATACTTGAATATCCTATTTTACATAAATTTCAAATTACATGAAAGACTTAAGAAACATCGCCATTATTGCCCACGTTGACCACGGTAAAACCACTTTGGTAGACAAGATTTTATACCAATGCAAGTTGTTCCGAGACAACGAAGAAAAAGGCGAATTGATCCTTGATAATAATGACTTGGAAAGAGAACGTGGAATTACCATCGTTTCGAAAAATGTTTCTGTTAATTATAAAGATGTCAAAATCAATATTATTGACACTCCTGGTCACGCCGACTTTGGAGGTGAAGTGGAGCGAGTTTTGAATATGGCAGATGGCGTTTTATTGTTGGTAGATGCTTTTGAAGGCCCAATGCCTCAGACTCGATATGTTTTGGGTAAAGCTATTTCACTAGGGTTAAAACCTATCGTAGTTGTGAATAAGGTGGATAAAGAAAATTGCCGACCTGATGAGGTTCAAGAAGATGTATTTGAATTGATGTTTAACTTAGATGCTACGGAAGATCAATTGGAATTTGAGACAGTATATGGTTCTGCAAAAAATGGATGGATGGGAGCAGATTGGAATACTCCAACAGAGGATGTAACTTATTTGTTAGATAAAGTTTTGGAACAAATCCCTGCGCCAAAACCACCTGAAGGAACACTTCAAATGCAAATTACATCAATTGACTATTCCAATTACATTGGTCGTATCGGAGTAGGTCGTGTCAATCGAGGAGTTATTAAAACTAATGCTCCAGTCTCATTAGTCAAAAGAGATGGTTCTATAGCAAAAGGTCGAATTAAAGAATTGTATTCTTTTACTGGACTTGGAAAAGCAAAGGTGGAAGAATTACATGCTGGTGATATTTGTGCAATTAGTGGACTGGAAGGATTTGATATTGGAGATACAGTTGCTGATTTTGAAAATCCAGAAGGAATGGCTCCTATCAAAATTGATGAGCCAACGATGAGTATGTTGTTTACAATTAACACTTCTCCATTTTTTGGGAAGGAAGGTGATTATGTAACTTCAAGACATTTACGAGAACGTTTATTTAAAGAAATAGAAAAAAACCTTGCCTTACGAGTGGAGGAAACTGAATCTCCTGACTCTTATAATGTTTTTGGAAGAGGAGTGTTACATTTATCTGTTTTGATTGAGACGATGCGTAGAGAAGGCTATGAATTGGCAGTAGGAAAACCTAGAGTTATCATCAAAGATATAGATGGTGTTAAAAGTGAACCTGTTGAGTTATTAACTATTGATTTGCCTGAAGAAGTTTCAGGAAAAGTAATCGAGGCAGTAACGATGCGAAAAGGTGAAATGACAATCATGGAACCTAAAGGTGATTTGATGCACTTGGAATTTGAAATTCCTTCTCGTGGAATAATGGGATTACGAAATCAGGTTTTGACTTTGACTGCTGGTGAGGCAATCATGGCGCATCGGTTTATGAAATTTGATGGATGGAAAGGAGATATTCCTGGAAGAAATAAAGGAGTATTAATTGCTCACGAAACTGGTACTACCATTCCATTTGCTTTATTTAAATTACAAGATCGAGGAAAGTTTTTTGTACCACCTGGAGTAGATGTTTATGAAGGACAAATTGTAGGTGAGAATACTCGTGATAATGACTTAATGGTCAATGTGATAAAAACTAAAAAAATGTCAAATATGCGTTCTTCTGGAGCGGATGACAAAGTAAAAATCGCACCTCACACTCAATTTTCTTTGGAGCAGTACATGGAATATATTGGTCCAGATGAATACCTTGAGTTGACTCCAAAATCTATGCGTTTGCGTAAGATTTTATTAAAAGAACATGAACGTAAACGTGCATCTAACCCAAGTTTATCTGTTTAATTTTTTCTATAAAAAAAAGAGACACTAAATATTTAGTGTCTCTTTTTTTTGGACAACCACGAGTCAGGGTTTGACTTGAAAAGTCAAGCCCTGACTTATGAGGACTTCAATAAAAAATGGAGTTAATGAAATGTTTCTATGTTATTTTGGCTCATAACCACCGAATATAAATTATGATTCTAAAATTTTGATAATCAAGTTTTTGAAATCCTCATAAGTCAGAGCTTGACTTTTCAAGTCAAGCCCTGACTCGTGTTCAGAATTCTTAGTTTTTTTCCAATAAACTCAACATATTCATTTTTACATCCTCAGGTATGACTAAAGCCTTACGATTTATTTTATCAAACAATACTCCTACAACATTCATTTCTGATACTTTTTCTTTAGTCATTCCGTTGTACATTTCATGTTTAAAAACCATTGCTTTATTGGAAACTTTTATCAATGAAGATTCGACATAAAGTAAATCATCTTCAAAAACTTCTTTGATATATTTGATGTTTTGTTCAACCACTACAAAACCTATTTCTTTATTCATCAATGGCGCAATGCCCATTTCAAGGCTATAATTTCTACCTGCATTTTCGAATTTGTTGATGTAGTACATCACATTCATATGACCATTAGAATCACATTCCCAAGTCATTACGCAGCCTTTATAAGTAAGTATTTTTTTCATTGAGAAATAAAATTATCCATATTTTTCTAATAATTTATACTGCGCTTCGATAGCATTTTTAAATTCGATTTTCATTCTAGCAATTAATTCTCCTGTAGGCAAAACATCATGGATAGTGGTTACACCTTGACCAGCCGACCAAAGTGTTTTCCATGCTTTGGCTTCATCAGCATCCAGCTCTTCTCCAAAATCCACCTTAGCTTTATGCGACCAAAGCTCTTCAGTAATCCCCATCATTTCTAAACTAGGTCGTAAAAAATTTGCAGCAACTCCTGAAACTGCAGCAGTATGAATAATATCGCTTGCCCCACAATCAATAATCATTTGCTGATATCTCTCATCAGCACGACTTTCTGTAGTATTGATAAAACGAGTTCCTAAATAAGCAAGGTCTGCTCCCATTTGTAAAGCAGTAGCCACATCTTGCCCCGTACTCATACAACCTGAAAGTAAAATTGTTTTTTTGAAAAAACTTTTGATTTCAGCTACCAGCGAAATTGGGTTAATTGTCCCAGCATGCCCACCTGCACCTGCTGCTACTAGAATTAATCCATCCACTCCTGCATCGGCAGCTTTTATCGCATGTCGTTTTTTAATAACGTCATGAAAAACTAATCCGCCATAACTATGTACTGCATCTACTAAAGTTGATACAGCTCCCAATGAAGTAATTATCAAAGGCACTTCATGTTTGATACAAATCTCTAAATCAGCTTGGACTCTTGGATTGGTATGATGTACAATCAAATTCACTCCAAAAGGTGCTGCCTTCTTCCCCGTTTCTTTTTCAAATGCAGCAAGCTCTGTTTTGATTTGAATTACCCACTCTTCAAAACCTTCAGTTGTTCGTTGATTTAATGCAGGAAAAGTTCCTACAATTCCTGCCTTGCAACATTCTACAACTATTTTTGGTCCTGAAATTAAAAACATAGGTGCTGCCACAACTGGCAAAGAAAGTTCATCTATAAATGGTGCTTTCATGTTATTTCTTTAAATTTATTTTTAATGTAAATATATTGTTATTCAAAAAGCAAGGTGATAAATTGACCTACGCAAGCAGGCTTTTCATTTCCTTGTATCTCAACTGTACAATCCCAAAATATTTTTATTCCATTGTCGCCATAGTCTTCAATTTTTCCTACCACACATTTCATTCTTAATTGACTATCAACAGCTACTGGATGTGGAAATCGTACTTTATTCAGTCCATAATTAACACCCATTTTTGCACTCTTAATCATCACAGCATCTTCAATCATTTTTGATAATAAAGAGACTGACATAAATCCATGAGCAATTGGTGTTTTGAAAGGTGATTCTTTTTTGGCTCGTTCCACATCGACATGTATCCATTGGAAATCAAGTGTTGCTCTTGCAAATGCATTTATCATTTCTTGAGTAACTTTTATCCATTCTCCATCTGGAAGTGCCTTGCCTTCCATTTCTCTAAAAGCAGCAATGTTTTCGACTTCTAATCTCATTTTGTTTTTTTTTGAACGGTAGACGGTCGTTCGCTTTGCTCACTTGACGGTTGACGGTCGCTTCGCTTGACGGTTCGAATATTTTTGAATACACGTTTTAT
>CAKZSH010000323.1 GCA_937918905.1 uncultured Saprospiraceae bacterium | reverse complement strand
TCTTATTTTCTTGAAAAAAAAGCACTTTCCAAATTTAGGAAAGTGCTTTTTTTATTGTCAATCAAAAGTATTCGTCCAACTTCTCAAATCGTAAATCCGTCTTCCCTTAGCGCAGCGTTCCCTTCTTCAAATTAGCTCACCCCAAATCCGTTCCCCCACCCTTCCTCCGGGCTAACGAAACTCAACTCCCCTTTCTCATTCTCCGCCATTAAAATCATGCCTTGAGATTCCACACCTCTCATTTTTCGAGGAGCAAGATTCGCAAGAACCAATACTTGCTGACCGATGATGTCTTCAGGTTTATAAAATTTAGCGATACCTGAGATGACAGTTCTTTGTTCAAAGCCGAGGTCAACTTTAAGTTGAAGGAGTTTATCAGCTTTTTTCATTTTTTCAGCTTCGATGATGGTACCTGTTCGAATATCGAGTTTGGTAAAATCATCGAAACTGATTTCATCTTTTATTGCTTTACGTTCGGAAGCTTGTTCCTCAGCTTTTAATGCTGCCAGTTTTTCAGCTAACTTTACTTTTTCAGCATTGATGATTTCCAAACGAGAAGTATCTTTTTTATCATTGATTTTTGCAAAAAGTAATTGAGGTTTGCCAATTTGACTTCCAGCTTCTAACAATGCTTCTCCATTTTGTAATCGAGTTAAAATTTCTTTTAAATCTCCATTTTGTATTTCTGGCAAATCCAATAAATTTTGAATTTTATCAGAAGAAAATGGTAAAAATGGTTTGGATAAAACCCCCAGCAATGCAACAACTTGTAAGCTAACCAACATCGTTTCTTTAATCTTTTCACTCTCTGGCTCCGTTTTATAAATCGTCCAAGGCGAAGCATCTTGCAAGTAAGCATTTCCCCAACTTGATATTTCCATTAAAGTATTGATCGCTGGTTTGAATTGAAAACTCTCAATTTCTTTGCATAATCGAAGCGTCAAATTTTCTACCTCTGCAAATACATTTTTTAAATCCACATCCACAGAAGGTACTTTCCCTTCAAAATATTTATTGGTCAAAACGACTACTCGATTGATAAAATTTCCAACATTGGCCACTAACTCATTATCATGAAAATCAACAAACTCATCCCATTTAAAATCACTATCACGATTTTCAGGCATGTTACGAATCAATGCATACCGCAAGGCATCCTCTCTATTTTCAAAGGCACTAAAAGTTCGTAAATATTCATCTTGTTCAATCCCCCACTCTCTTGATTTTGAAAATTTATATCCTTCAAAATTTAAAAACTGATTAGCTGGAACATTGACTGGCAAGTTGTAATCGCCATGTGCTTTTAGCATCGCAGGAAACACCACACAATGAAAAACTATATTATCTTTTCCTATAAAATGTACTAACTCTGCATCATCACTTTTCCAATAATCTTCCCAATTTTTTCCATTTTCAGCAGCCCATTGTTTGGTAGAAGAAATGTAGCCGATAGGCGCGTCAAACCAAACATACAATACTTTCCCTTCTGCTCCTTCAACGGGTACAGGTATTCCCCAATCCAAATCACGGGTGATGGAACGTGGTCGCAAACCTGCATTTAACCATGACAAGCATTGCCCTGTAACATGGTTCTTCCAAGTTTTTGGATTGTGATGAGGTGCTCCATCGAGGGTTCCATTTTCTATCCATTCTCGAAGCCAGGCTTCGTGTTTGTCTAGTTTAAAATACCAATGTTTTGTAGTTTTTAAAACGGGGCGGTTGCCACTTAAAGTTGAGATTGGATTAACGAGTTCAGTTGGGTCGAGGTCTTTTCCGCAATTTTCACATTGATCGCCATGAGCATTATCGTGGCTACAATTGGGACAAGTTCCTTTGATATATCGATCTGCTAAAAACTGGTTGAACTCTTCGTCGTAATATTGTTCTGATTCTTTCTCTTCAAATTCTCCACCTTTTTCAACTAATTTTTTGAAAAAATCCTGAGCTGTTTTATGATGTAAAGGAGCACTTGTACGATGATAGTAGTCAAAAGAAATTCCTAAATTTTTAAACGTTGTTTTAAAAAGCTCATGATATTTATCAATGATTTCTTGAGGAGAAATCCCTTCTTTTTTTGCTCTTAAAGTAATGGCTGCACCATTCTCATCTGACCCACAAATATAAACCACATCCTTTCCTTGCAACCGCAAGTAACGAACATATATATCGGCTGGTAAGTACGCCCCTGCAAGGTGTCCAAGGTGCAATTCGCCATTGGCATAAGGTAGAGCAGAGGTGACTAAATATCTTTTTGGATTTGACATACTATTTCTAATTTTGAATGATTGAATTTTGAATGTTGAATTTGAAAAACGCATTGACTCGTTATTCAAAATTGAGCCATTCATCCCAAAATTTCGGGACAAAATTATTTCGGGTGCGAATATAAGGATTACTTGCGAAAGTCCTTATTAGTCAAAAGGTGACTTGGAGCCACCTTTTGACTGCTTTGAAAATTTTATCATACAATGCATTAAAACCATCCAAAGTTCCCATATTTAATAAAAGAAATGATTTCCATGAAACTTTACATTAACCAATAATGTTATTACTTTTGCGGACTTCAAAAGCAAAAGTGTTTTTGGAAAAAAAGACTGGAATATTGACCCACCTACTGAATGGGAGTAGGCATCAATCGAAAACAAATATGAGTAGTTTGTAATTCAATATTCCTTTTCTATCGGGGCTGACTGGAATCGACAGGAAAGAATGTCTGTTAGTAAGCATGTCGGAGCACAATTTCTTACTCCGTTAACAAATAGTTATTAACAATTTTTACATGGCAATCATAGATTAGCCATGGCTGCGTAATTCTAGGAATTACAAAGCCTTTGTGCCGTACGCTTGACGCCTAATACACAGCGCTCCGCACATCATACCCGTCCCGATTTTCGGGGCATTTAGGCTAGTTGCGTAGGAGGTCTCGACTACAATGCGAAACTCAGAGAATAGGCTAGTTGTCAAAGGTGGGTTTCTCCCTGGCAATTGGATGAAAATTAAATGGAAAATAAGCATGTAGAAGGCTCTCAGAAGCTTTGTCTGGACCCGGGTTCAACTCCCGGCAGCTCCACAAAAATAAAACCTTATAAGTTTTTCACTTATAAGGTTTTTGTTTTTCAGATTAGAGAACAGGAAAAAAGAATCAAAATCTGTTCTTCTTTGATTCTGCTCTAAAAAAACCATCGAAATTTATTTTCCAAAAAAAACTTGTCCCTTTCAATTATTTTCTGACCATCATTTATTGTAACAATATAAACTCCAGATGGAATATTTATTAAACTAAAAGAATGTTCATTTTTTTTTAAACTACTTTTCAATACTAACTCTCCTGACATATTTATTACTGTGTAATTGAATTTTTGTAGGCGTTCATCTTTCAATTTTATTGTGATATTTTGTGACACACTATTGTGTGTAATTGTAATGTTATTATTCTGAGTGAGTTCATTGGTGGAGGATGTCAAACCATAACCATGACTCATCCACTCGATTCCGCCAGGCAGTAATAGGTTATTATTGAAATCAAAAAAAGTAGCATGTTCTTGATGTGCCCCTTGCCCTCATCATGACTTCTTTATCAGGGTACAAATTTCTGGTAGTGCTACAAATGCGCACTTTTTAATTTTTTTTAATTCAGTATAATTCAGTTCTTGATAATCAAGTGGTGCGCATATGTAGCACTACCAAAGAGTTAAAGCCGGTGGCTTTAAAGATTCTTTTGTGAAGAATTTGAAAACAATTAAATAAACTTTTTTGGTTCTTTGATAATTCCTATTGAAAGATAGATTTGAAAATCTTTTTTATGGCAAGTAAGTTAGAAGAGATAAAGCCATTGGAGGGCTCCAAAAGTAAATTGAATAAATCCCAATGATAACTTATAATAATCTAATTATAAGTTATCAAGTTCTATTACAACCAATAGGTCACAATAAAATTAATTGACTTCCTCACAATTAAGTGTAGAAGTTATTTAAAAAAATAATGGCACAGAATTCTAGTTTTGGTTAGTAAGGCTTTATTGCTAAGGCCCTTTGGGTGTGTAGGAAAAATATGTTTGTAGGAAAAATAATTGTTGATTGTTTCAAAGGTAATGGTTCAAATCACTTTCTGCTTCTTTGTGAAAGCAAGTTGGAGAACATTGTTAACGCTCCTCCCATGACAAACGCACCTGTAGCGATGTAAAGAATCAACATAATAAATGAGTTTTGTGCTTGTAAAAAAATGTTTTCTCTAACATTTTCATTTGGTGAAGTAATGCTAAAGTCAGAAAAAATATTCTGATTTCCAATAAATTAGACTACTATTTTTCAAAAAGTAACAATAACAATATAAATACCAAAAGTTAAGTCTATAACAATGAAATTACATGGATAAACTTAATAGGGATTTTACAAAAAAAACTTTTTTATCTCTAGTGAGAATAAGGATTTTCACCTCATCATCTCGTTTAAAAATAACTAGGACTTCCAAATGTATACGTAATAATGATGTTCCCCATCCAATACCAATCATTATTACTTGAATTTCCTAATGTACTTACTCCATCTAAATAATCTGAAAATGCAGTTCGCCCGCCAGCCTCAGCAGAAATAACAAAACGCTCGTCAAGCCCTATCTTAACACCAAACCCCAATGGCACACTTATGTTAAAAGTACTATAATCTTTTCCCTCAGGATCAGGAGTGGTACCTTGAAAAACTTCGGGATCGAAGAGAATAATTCCAACGCCTCCAAAAATATATGGTGTGAATTTTTGACGAAGCACAGCTCCTCGATTATCCGAACGATCTTGACCTAAAAAATTCCATTCGCCCATCAAACTAAATTCACTAATTTTCGTCTTAAATCGAAGCATCCGACTTTGTCGATTAGAAGAGTTGGCATCAGTTCCTGTAAGTAATCCTCTAAAGAAATTACCACGGATAGCTATTTTATTGGTTAAAATAGCTCTTAAAGTTACTCCATAAGCAAGGTTTGTTTCTTTTACCTCTATGATTCCTTCGACTAAATCTCCTTGATAATTAACCAACCCAAAGGATAAACCTCCTTCAAAACTTTGAGCAGAAATAAATAAAGGAAAAATAAAAGTCAATACGATTAGCCTAATTTTCAATGACATAATTCTTTTTTTAAGTTTTAAAAAGACATGTTCATAAGGGTGAGGGTTATATACAAAATTAAGGATTTTTATTTACGGAATGGAAAAATAATCTCGAAATAACTTATAACTAATTATGGACAAGAACTTATCTAATTTCCAATCACAGGGTTAACAGAAAGTTGAGTTGAAAATAATTCCACTAAAAAATACAGGTAAAATATAAATAATATAAAACCTTCCCATCTGGATATATTTCGAGAAAAACACATTATTCCAAATAAAATGGTCATCACCATCATTAAAGGTAAACTAAAGGCAAGTACATCATCAGGTATTTTTAGACTTCCAAAAAAAGTAGGTATACCAATTACGGCTAGGGTGTTAAAAATATTTGAACCTAATACATTTCCAACTGCTATTGAGGTCTTACCTTTACGAGCCGCATTCAAACTTACGATTACTTCAGGTAAGGAAGTCCCTAATGCTACTGCTGATAATGCAATTACGTCTGGGCTAATGCCTGCAATTCCTGATAGTTTTTCAATAGCAACTACGGTATAAGTCGCACCTACAGAAACTAAGACTGCTCCCACAATTAATAAAATATAACTCTTGGCTGAGGCTTTGGGATTTTTTTCTTCAGTATCTTCAGAATCTGCTCCGAATGAAAGGGCTAAAAATAAAACTAAACTTGCCAATAATAATCCAGCTTCGAAGTACGTAACATTTTGATCTCGAACAATAAACCAAAGGAAAAAAGCAGTAAACCACAAAAAAGGCATATCTAATTTCCAAATATCAGATTCCAATTTAATATCCTTCACATATATCGCAACTAATCCTAGTACTAAGGCAATATTAGTAATATTCGAACCTACTACATTTCCAATAACAATTTCTGAATTACCTTGAATAACACTAGCAACTGACGTTGCCAATTCTGGTAAAGAAGTTCCAAAAGCAATGATGGTCACTCCAATTATGTATGGCGAAATACCCATTGATAAACCAATTTCTTCCGCAGAGTCAATAAACCAATCCGATGCTTTTAATAAAACGGCAAGACTTCCAATAAATAACCCTGAGTATATTAAAATGTCTGTATTCATATTTGTAGGCTAGAGATTTTTTAGCGGTGCAAAAGTACACTTTTTTATCTTTTACCTTTTATTTTTCTGCTAACTAAAAGAAAAAACAGATAAAACCAGGGTAGAATATGGGTAGAATATGGGTAGAATAAATTTGGTCAGAATGTTTACAATTAAACATTTAGTATTCACAACCATTTCACTACCAAAAGTCGTTGATATTAGTGTTGGAAAGCTATATTTAACTCAAGTTGCGAATAATTATTGACTGATGATTTTGTGTTCAAAAAAATGTATTAAGATGATATGTATTGGGTATTGAGAACGGTTCGTAGTCTCAATACCTTATACTCATAATCTTATATCAAATTATCCGCAA
>CAKZSH010000322.1 GCA_937918905.1 uncultured Saprospiraceae bacterium | reverse complement strand
ATTTTGATTTTGATTTTTTTAATTTTTTTTAGAAAAACAAATTTTCATGAAAAACCTACTTTGCATTTTTACCTTAATCTTTTTATTTACCCATAATGCTTTTGCCCAATTGCATCCACCATTTACGAGTATGGATGTATTTGATTTGGAGTGGGTTAACAATCCACAAATCTCTCCTGATGGAAATCATATCGTCTATGAACGAAGAGGAATGGATATCATGAATGACAGACGAATCTCTCGTCTTTGGATGATAAAGTCAGATGGTACCGAACATCAAAAATTGACCAGTAATGATGTAAGCGAATCGAATGCTACATGGTCGCCTGATGGCCAACGGATAGTTTTTTCATCTGGGACCGATCAAGGTTCAGAGTTATTTGTCTATTGGGTAAAAACAGGAAAGGTAGCTCGGCTTTCTCAGTTGCCTGCATCGCCAAGTCGAGTAAGTTGGTCGGCGGATGGAAAATGGTTGGCATTTTCTATGAAAGTGCCTAGCAAGGAATTGTCCTTAGTGCGCCCTCCTAAAAAACCAAAAGGTGCAAAATGGGCCGCACCTCCACGAGTGACGACCCGATTCAAACATGAACAAGATGGAGCAGGAAAGTTAAAACCAGGTTTTAATCATTTATTTGTGATTTCATCGGAGGGGGGTTCATCGCGTCAAATTACTTCAGGGGATTTTAATCATCGAGGAACGCCTGCATGGTCACCCGATGGCAAGTATTTATATTTTTCTTCCAATCGAAATAAAGATTGGGAATACGATTTTCGAAATTCAGAGATCTATCGAGTTGCCATTGCAGATGGTAAAGTAAAAGCATTGACAGATCGAAATGGACCAGATCGAAGTTTAGCCATTTCTCCAAATGGAAATCAAATTGCATACGTAGGTTATGATGATAAAATGCAAACGTATCAAGTGAGTCGATTGCATATTATGAATGCTGATGGTTCGAAAAAACGAGTGGTTTCGGATCAGTTGGATAGGAGTGTATCTTCGCCAGTTTGGGACCAGTCGGGTAGGGGAGTGTACTTTAGTTATGATGATAAGGGAAATACAAAAATCGGATATGCGGATCTTTCTGGAAAAACAAAATTGGTTGCCAATAATTTAGGAGGTACGGGCATTGGGCGACCATACGGTGGTGGTTCATTTTCTATTTCCAAAAACGGAAAAATTGCCTACACACATACCACACCTTATCACCCATCTGAATTAGCAATTATAAAAAAAGGCGATCAAAAAGAACGACTCGTGATGTCGCTTAATGATGATTTATTAAAATATCGTAACCTTGGAAAGGTGGAAGAAGTATGGTACAAATCAACGGTGGATCAAAGAGATATTCAAGGTTGGGTCGTTTATCCTCCAAATTTTAGTGAAGGAAAAAAATATCCTTTGCTAGTAGAAAATCACGGTGGCCCGATTTCAAATTATGGAGATCGTTTTTCACCTGAAATACAATTGTATGCTTCGGCAGGTTATGTTGTTTTTTATCCTAACCCAAGAGGGAGTACAAGTTATGGAGAGGAGTTTGGAAATCTGCTTTATCATAATTATCCAGGCGAAGATTATAATGATGTGATGGATGGCGTAGATGTATTGTTACAAAAACCGTTTTTGACAGAGGATAGTTTATTTGTAACAGGAGGTAGTGCAGGAGGAATTATGACGGCTTGGATGATTGGAAAAAATAACCGCTTCCGTGCTGCTGCAGTTATTAAACCTGTGATGAACTGGATCAGTAAAACATTGACAGCAGATAATTATTATGGCTACGCAAATTCTCGTTACCCAGGACAGCCTTGGGAAAATATGGAAGCTTACATGCAATTCTCTCCGATCTCTTTGGTAGGAAATATCCAAACGCCAACTTTGGTGATGGTAGGAACATCAGATATGCGAACACCACTTTCGGAAGCGAAGCAATTATATCATGCTTTGAAAATTCGAAAGATTGAAACCGTATTGGTAGAAGTGCCTGGTGCATATCATTTTATTGCTAATCGACCGAGCCAGTTGATTACTAAGATTGAACATATTTTAGCATGGTTTGAAATGTATAGGTAATAAAGTTGAATGGTTATTTGGTTAATTAATTCAAGTTGCGGATAATTTGATATAAGATTATAAGGTATTGAGACTACGAACCGTTCTCAATACCCAATACATATCATCTTAATACATTTTTTTGAACACAAAATCATCAGTCAATAATTATTCGCAACTTGAGTTACGGTATTAAAATATTTTAAAACTAAGATCACATAAATATTCGACAAGCTAAACACTCATATACCTAATTTTTTTTTAACAGCTTAAACCCTTGCTATACTTATGTTCTAGAGTGAAAAGGAAGGAAAACAGTAGTAAAACAAAAGAGTTTATTTAAAAACGATTTGTTTTTTTCAAACAATTGTTTTAAATTGCGTTCGAAACATTATTTTTGTTTTAAAAGACAATATTCAAAAAATATATTTAAAATGATCCGAGAAGACAGAATTCAACTCAACAATCGCTTTATAGAAGTATTCAAATTATTACAAGAACGTGGTGAAATCATATTGAATGACCGTAGTGGGAAAGGAATGGGCGATTTTGCAAAAAAGATTCTGGGGAACCGTGCTTATGGACACATTGTACGTGCTTACCTGAATACTGATGATAAAAGGGTAATTGATTACCATCAAGCAAGAGCCGTCTGTCGAGAGTATGGTGTGAATGAAAGCTATCTAATTGATGGAGAAGGAACACCTTTCGGATTTGACTTGCCTAAAAACCGACAGAAGAGTACTATGACTCCTGTAGGTGGAAATATTCTTTTTACAACTGTTCAAGCCTTTGCGGGTTCTGGAGAGGAAGCTGTGGGAGCAAGCCCTGCCTCAGCTGATGAAGAAAATGAATATTTTGCTATTCCAGGTATGAGTGGCAATGGTTTGGTGGCCTTTTCTATTGAGGGAAATAGTATGGAACCTGTTATAAATGATAGCGATATTATTATCTGTAGAGAAATTCAAAGCCTACATGAAATAAAAGATAATGAAATCTACGCAGTAAAAAGTAATGGTTCGCTTTGGGTAAAATATGTCAAAAGATTATTTAATAATAGAGGAAGAATTACTTCATTAAAATTAATCTCTGCAAATAGTTTAGAGTTTGACCCATTCGAAGAAGAAGTTAATGAGTACACGAGATTATATAAAGTAGAAAGTAGAATTAGCAGTTTATAATTATCTTTCTTGTTTGTTTGATAAAAAATTAACGTAAAGGGATGAAGTAAAAATCATTCCTTTATTTTTTTTGTAAATGTGTTTAGATGTATGAGTTTATAGGTGTATAGGTTTCAAAAATATATTGAAACTAACTAGAACTTCAAAATTTTTCGGCAACATAAACACCTATAAACTCATACACCTAAACACATTTTTAAAAAAGTTTAAACATTTTTGTTTAAACTTTTTGTTTTTACAACAATATGTTTTATTTTGTGCATGCAATAAGAAATGAAACACAAGTTATGTCAAAAGTAAATCGGCAAGAGTTAAATCGACGATTTAGGCAAGTGTACCATGAATTGGAACAACGAAAAGTTATTGTAAAAAATGACAGATCGAAAAGCCAAACTGCATTTGCTGAAAAATTAGGTACAAAGGGACATATCATCACAGCGTACCTGCAAGACAAACGAAAGATCACTTACGAACAGGTAAAGCATCTTTGCACTCACTTTTCGGTGAATGAAGCATTTATGTTTCAAGGGATCGGAAGTCCCTTTGAAGAAACAAAATTACCTGACCCGGAACAAAGACTAGCTATGGCATTAGGTATTAATTTTTCGCCTAACATTCTATTTACAAATGTGGAGGCATTTGCTAGCAATACCATTGGAGTTGATTTGCTGGAACAAAACGAATGGTTTCGAATTCCAGGAGTCAACGGTGAATTGGTAGCATTTAACATTAACGGAGATAGTATGAAACCTACCATTTCATCTGGCGACATGGTGATTTGCTCACCATTGGAAACGACGAATGAAATGATAGATAATGAAATTTATGCAGTTGTAACGAACCAATCCGTATGGGTAAAAAGAGTGCAACGCTGCTATGACCGACATAATGGTTGGACGCACCTTCGCCTTATCTCCGATAATCATGAAGAGTATGATCCTTTTATCATAGAAATCGGAGAAGTAAAAAAATTGCTAAAAGTAAAACGAAGATTGACAGGGCTTTTGTAATTAATATGTTTTCGAAACTAGATCAATTTTACTTTTACGTAACATCAGTTAATAATTAGGAATGAATAATTAATAACTTCGAAAATCGGCGAGTCGTCTTCAATAAAGAAATCAAAATAATGCGAATTATTATGCATTATTCATTAAAAAGTTATCCTGCTGTTTTTTTGATACAAACTCCTATGCTTCAAGTAGCATGGGAGTTTTTTTATGGATAGAGGGAAAATGTAAGGAAGAAATGTAGAATAAAAAAAAGAACCAATTCTTACGATTTGGCTCTCTTTTTTTGAGACTAATGTGTGATATGTTTGGGAAAATAAAAAATGTGTGATAAGTAAGTTTTACTGTGAACGTTGTTTAGTAATTAGAGAAATTGATAGTAAAAACTATCAACCCCTCTTTTACTTTTTGGTGATTACTGTGAGCTTTGTCTTTTTCCTAATTTCTCAAAAACTCTTTGTTGAAATGCTGGCATAGGTGAACCTTCATAATTGTTATAAAGATGAATTGCCGCATCTAATGATAAATCAGAAAAATATTTTTTAAGCAATAATAGTTTTTCAATAGTGTCCTCGCATTCTTTAATAACGAGATGAGCTTGTTGATTTTGTTGAGAAATATTTCTGTAAAAATCAATAGCGTCTTTTAGTGTTGGTGTTAGGTTTTCCTCGGTAACAATTGTCTCTTTATTCAGTAACAATCTAAGGTTTAATGTTTCAAGTGTATCTTCAATTCTTAAAAGAATACCCTGCTTTAAATTATCGGTCATACGGGGGTAAAGTTTATATCAAACAATTTCTTTATCCTAGGATAAAACGGTGTAAAAATGTGTGACAGGTATTACTTTTTTGAATGTTCTTGACAAAAGAGGAAACTTGAAAATCAAGTTCCTTCCTTCATCAATTTTTTAAAAATCGGTTTTGGAATGGCTCTTCCAGAATACTAGGGTGAAATGATTCGGTTTAAAAATCATTTCGTTTTTTCTTTGAAATAGTGTAGAATCTAAGATTCTCCTGTGTGAAGGGATTATCTTTTTTTATTGTAGTCGAAAGGTAAAAGGAGAAGGGAATTTTTTTTTACAAAAAACAATAGGAGTGTGACGGTTTTTAGGCGTCATTAATTTGAGCGTGTTAAACTAATATATAATACGTATTAGTTTAAATCGTTGTTTTTCAGTTATTTATGAAATAAAATAAGTTTATTTTATAAATAATAATAATTTGAAAAAACTAAATTTAGTGACAGCAAAAGATGAGAAAAAAGAGGTGTTTCTAATTAAAAACATCTCTTTTTTCTGAGTTATTTTTTAGGAGCTTGTTGGGGGAATTAGATTTTGAAATAAAAATGGGCGTTTTTAGCCGAAATATAATTCCCTACAAGTCTAGGATTCATTCTTTTTAAAAGTAATTACCACTTGCTTTGAGGCAGGAGTATGACTTTTACGTGCAAATTGATTGATAGGAACAAGCACGTTAGCTTCAGGGAAATAGGTCGCAACACATTTTTGAGGAATAGGGTAGGACACTACCATAAAATGAGGGGCAACTCTTTCCACGCCTTCATGATGATTATACAAATCAATAAAATCACCCGCTTGCAATCCTTCATCAATAATATCTTGGGCATTCATCATTACAACTCGTCTACCATTATAAATACCTCGATACCGATCATCTAATCCGTATATTGTTGTATTGAATTGGTCGTGAGTACGAATGGTCATCATATGATATTCGTTTTCTTTAAGTGAATGTTTTGGAACAGGATTAAGCGTGAAATTTGCTTTTCCAGTAGCAGTTTTAAACTGACCATCTCTTGCTCCGTTTGGAAGATAGAAACCTCCATCATTTCGAACTCTTTTATTATAATCATCAAATCCGGGGATGGTTTTTTGAATCGCCTCTCGAATCAGGTCATAGTTTTCAACCATAGTTTTCCAATCCGTTGAAGTATTTTTTAAAGTGGCGATAGCCAATCGGCTAATGATATCTGGTTCGCTTAATAAATATTTTGAAGCGGGTTTGATTTTTCCACGAGAGGAATGAACGATTCCCATGGAATTTTCAACACTAACGAACTGAGTTCCATTTTTTTGAACATCCAATTCTGTTCGCCCTAAGCAAGGTAAAACGATTGCAGTTTTTCCAGTTATTAAATGACTTCGATTTAGCTTGGTGGAAACTTGAACGGTGAGGTCACAATTTTGTAAAGCCCTGGCTGTAAATTCAGTATCAGGTGTTGCGGAAAGAAAATTACCACCCATGGCAAAGAAAATTTTGGCTTTTTTTGCTGCCATTGCTTTGATCGCTTCCACCGTATTATAACCATGCTCACGTGGAGGTTCAAAATTAAAATTAGCTTTAAGGCTATCTAAAAATGCAGGTTCTGGTTTTTCCCAAATTCCCATGGTTCGATCACCTTGTACATTACTATGTCCACGAACAGGGCAAGTTCCAGCACCAGGTTTTCCAATACTACCTTTTAATAACAATAAGTTTACAACTTCTTGAATATTGTTGACTCCGTTCTCATGTTGTGTTAATCCCATCGCCCAGCAAATGATGATTTTTTTATTTTGCAAAATCATTTGTGTAGCTTCCTTGATTTGAGAAAGTTCAATCCCGCAATCTTCTACAAGTTCTTCAACATTAGCTTGTTTTAAATCCTCGACAAAAGATTCATATCCGCTAGTATGTTGCTGGATAAAATCATGATCGAAAACAGTTCCAGGGTTTTCTTCTTCTTTTTCCAAAAGCAATTTCATTAGAGCTTTTATCAAAGCTACATCACCATTTATTTTTACTTGTAAAAATAAATCAGACAAAGAAGTCCCGCTTCCTACCCATCCTGAAAGTTTTTGAGGATTTTTAAATTTGATTAAACCTGTTTCAGGTAATGGATTGATAGCAATAATTTTTGCTCCATTTTGTTTAGCAGTTTGTAAAGCGGAAAGCATTCTTGGATGATTTGTTCCAGGGTTTTGCCCCATGACAATAATCAAATCTGTAACATAAAAATCTTCTAAGCGAACACTTCCTTTTCCGATACCTACTGTTTTTGAAAGTGCAACTCCACTCGATTCATGACACATGTTGGAACAGTCAGGCATATTATTGGTACCGTACTCACGTACAAATAATTGATATAAAAAAGCCGCTTCATTACTGGTACGGCCACTTGTATAAAAAATGGCTTCATTAGGTGAAGCGAGTTGATTCAATTTATTTCCAATAAATGAAAATGCATCTTCCCAACTGATTCTTTCATAATGAGTTGCTCCAGGTTTTAAAATCATAGGGTGTGTCAATCGACCACTTTTTCCTAGCTGAAAATCTGACCATTGAGATAATTCTGCAACGCTATTTTTTTTGAAAAAATCAGGAGTCACCCTCTTGCTAGTTGCTTCTTCTGCAATAGCTTTAGCACCATTCTCACAATATTCTCCTATACCCGAACGATGGTCTGATGGGTCAGGCCAAGCACATCCTGGACAATCAAAACCATCCATCTGATTTACACCAAACAATGTTTTTACACAATTGCCAACAGTCATTTCTTTTAAAACATGTTTGACCGAAGAAGCAACTGCAGGAATCCCAGCAGCAGTTGTTTTAGGTTTGCCGATTTTTATTTTTTCATCTTCAATGGGAGGAGTAGGAGAAATTTTTTTCATAATAAAACTCTTGGTTAGGAATACGTTCAAGGGAGGGAAAAGGGGAAGAAGGGAAGAAGGATTTAAGATTTGAGAAGTTTTTCGAATAATGGTGAACACAATAGTTCGTCAAAACTTCTCAAATCGTAAATCCGTCTTCCCTTCTTCCCCTTTTCCCTTCCTTCTTTAAAACTAAAATTATTTCTTCGGATGTGGATACGATCTCGATTCATCCTCGTTGATACGGACTTGGAGGCATTTAAAATCTTTTTCAACTAAAATTCTTAATTGACTATTTTCGGTAATGGAGGTATGATGTTCCATACCTACAATTTGAGAATTGACCCAATCATAAGCAAGTTTTTTGGGTACCAAAACTTGAATAAGATTTCCTTCAAATTTGCATTTTAATTTAGGAATATCCGCCGTGGTGATACTGTACTTTAGGATGCCTCCTGCTGCTGTTCCAAATTGAATACTATTTTCTAAATGCCATTGTTCTCCGAAAATTTTCACATCTCTTTGATCCAATCGTAATCGAATGGAATTTCCTCTAATTCGTAATTTCATATCTGTTTGTTTTATCCAAAGTTAAAAAAATCAAACTAAATCAAAATCAAAATGGTGATCAAAATTATATTGGCAAAGGAAAATATTGAGTCATTCCAACAAAAAAGTCCCGAATTCTCTATCTGAAAATTCGGGACTTTAGGGAGTAGGAAATAAATAACCTACCCGTATGAAGAGATTATTTTTTAATATGAGGAAATGAAAAAATTAAGGCATACCCTTCGGTACGGCTTCATTTTTTCATAGCGAAGCGAAATCATATTGAAAAAGAAGCCTTCAGATAGGTAGGTTATTTATTTCCTACTCCCTAAACTCAAGTTGCGGATAAATTTGATTGATGATTTTGTATTTAAAAAATGGTATT
>CAKZSH010000321.1 GCA_937918905.1 uncultured Saprospiraceae bacterium | reverse complement strand
TGGATCAAAAAATTTCAATTTAGAAATTTGACTTACTTATTTTTTATTGCAAAAGATGAAATCAAAAAAGATGAAAAATTAAAAACACTTCTTAGAAATTATGATGAACTGATTAATGTCTATTGGAAACTAAGTCACCAAATGTCTTCAAGTCGCCACCTTCCTGTTGATGACCAAGGTACGGGCGGAACCAATTGGCGAAAGTATTTACCACCTAAATTCCAAAAAATTATATTCTTCCAAACTTTATGGAGCGAGGAGGAACGAAAAGATTGGGGAAAGAAAGGAGTGATTAAAGAATTTAGAGAAAGGTTTGAAAAGAATTGGATGAAGCCGAATAGGTTTGAGGAATAAATCTATTTATGATTCGCTTCGCTAAACAAATGGCGAAGCGAATCACTTCAACGATCAAACATAACTTCCCTTCTTTATCATTCCAATAAAATCAAAAATCGTTTCCTCTAAATTATTCGATTTTTCTAATGCTCTAATAAATGCACTCCCAATAATTGCACCATTGGAATATTCGCATGCAGTAGAAAAACTATGGTGATCTGCAATTCCAAAACCAATCAATCGAGGGTTTTTAAAATTCATGTCTTTCATTCTTTTAAAATATGTAATTTGATTGTTGGAAATATCTTTTTGCTTACCAGTAACCGATGCATCTGCAACCAAATATAAAAATCCAGAACTCAAACTATCTAAATAAATCATTCGTTCCTCAGGAGTTTGTGGAGTAATCAAAAAGATATTATTCAAATCGTACTTCTGCATAAGTTCTTGATAATCAGCCTCGTAGATAGCAGCAGGTAAGTCAGGAAGAATCAAACCATCAATTCCTACTTCTTGACATTTTTTAAAAAATGCTTCTTCACCATATTGCATCACTTGATTAAAGTAGCCCATCATAATCATTGGAATTTCTGTTTTTTGACGAGTACTTTTTATTTGTTCAAAAAGCAAAGGAAGTGTCATTCCATTTTTTAAAGCTACTGCCCCACTCTTTTGAATGGTTTCTCCATCCGCCAAAGGATCAGAATAAGGCATTCCGATTTCCACCATATCCGCACCTGCTTTTTCTAAATTCAAAATAATATTTTCAGTATCATTTAAATTGGGAAAACCCGCCGTAAAATAAATGTTACAAATATCTTTTTTCTTATCCGCAAATAATTTCTGAATACGATTCATATTGAAAATATTTAATCAACCAAAATCAAAAATTAAAAACGGTGAAAACACGTTATTCGATTTTTGATTTTGATTGACATTTTGATTTTGATTTTAATTATGATTGAAAAGGCCCAACTCGCTGAGGGCTCAAAACTTAAAGAAATCAGTAAACGTCGCCAAATCTTTATCCCCTCTACCTGAAAGATTAACTACAACAATTTCATTTTCAGTAAAAGTCATTTTATCCAAAACAGCAAAAGCATGAGCACTTTCCAAAGCAGGAATAATACCTTCCATCATTGCCAATTTTCTAGCAGCAAGGAGTGCTTCTTCATCCGTTGCTCCGAATACTTCTGCCCTACCCGACCGAATTAAATGTGCATGCATCGGCCCAATGCCAGGGTAATCCAAACCAGCTGAAATGGAATAAGGTTCAATCACTTGCCCATCAGATGTTTGCATCAAAAGAGTTCGACTTCCATGCAAAACACCTTTACTTCCAAGTACGCTTGTAGCAGCAGAATGACCTGTTTCATTTCCCAAACCAGCTGCTTCAACAGCTACCAATTTTACTTCCTCATTCTCTAAATAATGATAAAATGCACCTGCTGCATTACTACCTCCACCTACACATGCAATTATAGTGTTAGGATTTTCATTACCCGTTTGTTCTTTGAGTTGCCATTTCATTTCTTCACTTATTACCGATTGAAATCGAGCCACCATATCAGGATAAGGATGCGGCCCCACTACAGAGCCAATGATATAATGAGTATCATTTGGATGATTGATCCAATCTCGAATGGCTTCGTTCGTCGCATCTTTAAGTGTCTTACTTCCACTTTTCGCAGGGACAACTTTGGCACCCAACATTCTCATTCTTGCTACATTTGGAGCTTGTCGCTTGATGTCTACTTCACCCATAAAAACAATACATTCCAAACCAGCTAGTGCACAAACAGTAGCCGTTGCTACTCCATGTTGTCCAGCTCCAGTTTCAGCAATAATTCGATTTTTCCACAACCGTTTTGCCATCAAAATTTGACCGATAGTATTATTAATTTTGTGCGCTCCAGTATGATTTAAATCTTCTCTTTTAAGATAGATTTTAGTACGGTATTCTTTTGATAATTTTTTGGCAAAATATAGCGGTGAAGGTCTCCCCACATAATCTTTTAATAAAGCTCTAAATTCGTTTTGAAATGATGACTCACTCATGATTTCCAAGTAATGCTTTCGCAAATATTCTACATTGGGGTACAACATTTCTGGAATAAATGCACCTCCAAATTCTCCATAAAATCCTTGCTGGTCTACGTCAAATTTCTTTTGGTCAATATTAGGTTCTAACATATTCTATAAATTTTTTCAATAATGAAATATCTTTTAATGCAGGTGCTATTTCAAAACCGCTATTCAAATCAATAGCATGTAAATGATTGAAATTCAAACTTTTAAGTATATTTTTATGACTACTATTAATTCCACCACTTAGAAAAAAAGGAGTTTCACCTTTATATTTTTTAAGAATTTCCCAATCGAAAGTATAGCCATTTCCACCTGGTAATTTTCCTTTAGTATCAAATAAAAAATAATCACAAGAGGATTCGTACTTTTTAGTTTCTGAAAAATCAAATGAATTATCAACTGAAAATGCTTTGATAATTTTATATTTTCTTTCTTTTAAAATGGCACAGAAATCAGGTGTTTCTTTACCATGTAATTGTATTGTTTTAAAATCAAACTGTTGACTTTTTTCTAAAATAAATTCTAAAGATGCATTTACAAAAACGCCTACTTTTTCTTTTCCTTGAAAATCTATTTTTTGGAAATTTTGTTGGACAAAACGTTTTGATTTTTCATAAAAAATTAAACCGATATAGTCCACAGGAATTGCGACTAATTCGTTCAAATTATCGGGATCTCGCATTCCACATACTTTTATTTTTATATCTTTTTGCACCATTCCTTAACTTGAAGCAACCAATAAACTTTGCACTTCTTCAATAAATAATTTACAATTTCGACCAGGGTCATTAGTTTTCATAAAATGCTCTCCAATCAAAAATCCCTTGTACCCAACTTGATTCAATCGCACCACACTTTTTGCATTGGAAATGCCACTCTCAGAAATTTTTTCAAATTCATTTGGAATTTTTTCTACTAATCCAAGTGAAGTATGAATGTCAACTGTAAAGGTTTCTAAGTTTCTATTATTTACTCCTACGATGTCAACATACTCATTTAATTTTCCAAGTTGTGCTTCGGAATGAATCTCCATCAATATTTCAAGTCCCAAACTTTTTGCTGTTTTAGCTAATTGAAATAATTCTTTTTTTGTCAAACATTCTGCAATCAATAATACAACATCAGCCCCCATCGACTTTGCTTCAATTATTTGGTACTCATCAATAATAAAATCCTTTCTTAAAATTGGTGCTTCTACTTTTTGTCGAGCATGAACAAAGTCTGCATTGCTACCACCAAAGAATTTTTCATCCGTCAAAACAGAACATCCCACTACTCCTGCAGCCACATATTTTGAAATAATCTCTTCCACATCTGGATTTTCATGAATAATACCTTTGGAGGGAGATTGCTTCTTAAACTCTGCGATAATTCCAAAATTGTTTTGTTGTAAATTCTGTTTGAGTGAATGTACTTTTCTCGAAAAATACATACTCTGCTCCAATGCAGAAATAGGCAATGACTCTTTTCGTTCAGCAACAACAATTCTTTTATGATCGGTTATTTTTTGTAAAATGTTCATTATCAGAATATTATGTTCAAATAATTAATTCAATAAAATTTTAAATTGCTTCAACGCATTACCATTCATTAATGCTTCATTAGCCTCTACAATACAATCTTTAATATCAGTTTCAGGTTTTAGGCAATGAATCGCTACTCCAGCATTAGTGGTGACTACATCAATCTGGGCAGAAGTTCCATTTCCTGATAAAATATTCATAAAAATATTTGCAGAACTAGGCACATCTCCTCCTCCATACAATTCTGATTGTTGTAACAATGATTTTCCAATATCCGTAGGTCGAAGTAATTGTTCCGTATTATTTTGTCTTAACTTAAATGGAGAGGTCAATGATATTTCATCATATCCATCCATCGAATAAACTATCGCCGCATCTCGATCCTCTGTTTTTTGAAAAATATATTGATACAACCGAGCTAACTCCAAATTATAAACCCCTAACAATGATTTTACGGGTTGAGCAGGATTGACTAATGGACCAAGCATATTGAAGAAAGTTTTTACTCCTAGTTGTTTTCGAACAGGTGCTACTGCTTTCATCGCTGGATGAAAAAGAGGTGCATGCAAAAAACAAATATTAGCCTTGTCTAATTGCTTTTTTAAAATATCCTCGTCATTAGTAAATTGATAGCCCAAATGTTCTAAAACATTTGAAGAACCACAAGCTGAAGAAACCCCATAATTACCATGCTTTGTCACTTTGTAACCAGCACCAGCTACTACAATTGATGAAAGTGTAGAGATATTAAAAGTATTTTTGCCATCGCCACCTGTTCCCACAATGTCGATACTTTCTATCCCTTCTATATCAAATGGTTTACTTAACTCTAACAAAGCATCTCTAAAACCTAACAATTCATTTACGGAAATTGCACGCATTAAATAAACACTAATAAAAGCGGCTATTTGAGCATTGTTATATTCTCCATTCGATATTTTCACTAAAACTTCCTCGGCCTCTGTTCTATTAAGTTTTTCATGATCGAATAATCTAGTGAGTATATTTTTCATTGGATGATTTTTTTGAATCTTAGTAACGGTCAAATAATAATTTCCTGATTTGGACGGAATCTTTTGTCCTCATTTTTCATTTTAATTCAGTCAAAGTATTAACAATTATCCTTCATTAAAATAAAAACTGAGAACAAAATATTCTCGTCTAAATCGGAACTTATTGTTTGACCGTTACTTAAGTAAATATAAATTAAAAAACATAAAAACTTCAATACCACCCCACATCAACAAGCCAATCTTCTGTTTTGCAATTATATTGTTATTCCAATTTAATTTATCTGCACAACAGCATAAAACAGCAATCCAAAATTGAAAACTACTTAGAGCCATTAAGCGAGGATCAACTCTTCGGTCTATCCATAGCTATCTCAAAAAAAAATTAACTTGTTTTTCAAAAAGCCTATGGCTACGCATTATTCGACAAACTTCTCAAATCTTAAATCCTTGTTCGATATTCATTATTGCCCCTCTTCTGTATCTACTAAAAAATCCAAAACCAACATCCCAATTTCATCCACCGACAACGGCGTATTATTCAAAACAATAACGCCCATATTTTGATTTTTAATAAAACCAGTAAAACTTCGATATCCTCCAGTACCACCATTATGCCAAACGATTTCTTCCCCTGTATTTTGAGAAGGAGTCGTGATCCATCCTAAACCAATTTTAGTTGACCCGCCCATTGTCAATCTTGTGGTATGCGCTTTTGCATAAATCTTACTCGTAAATTGAGCTTGAATATATTTCAACATATCCTCAGTTGTAGAACGAATCGCACCTGCACCACCGAAGTGTGGAAAATCCCAATTGGAAGTAATCAATCCCATTTCGTTATGACCTTTCGCCAATTGTGCTAAATGATTTTCATTAAATGTAATTGTAGTGTTATTCATTTCAAGAGGTTTAAAAATTCTTTCTTGTAACATCTCTTCATACGTTTGTCCACTCACTAAAGTTAAAATATGTCCCAACAACTCCACCCCTAAGTTAGAATAATCTACCTTTCTTTTTTCTCTTGCTACCCCTTCGAATGTTTTTAAATATTCGTAAAGATGATTTTGATTATAATTAGTATACGGATTACTCATATCTGTTACTGTTGGAAAAAAATTAGATGCTAGCCGAGGCAAGCCTGAATAATGTGAAGACAAATCTTGTAAAGTAATTACTTTATCTCCTTCAAAATCACAAATACCTTTTGGTAAATATTTCGAAATCGGATCATCTAATTTCACTAATCCTTCTTCTGCCATTTGAACTAAAAGACTTGCCGTAAAAGTTTTTGTAATTGAGCCTATTTCGTAAATGTTTTGTGGTGTAGGTTTACTGCTATTTTCTGCTGTTAAGCTCCCGAAATTATAAAATTCCGTTTTCCCATTTTTAATAATACCTATTGAAAGTGCATGTGCATGACTATCTTCTAAAAATGGTTTTGCAATAGATTCAATACTTTCAATTTCATTTAACAGAGGATAAGTAATGCCTTGTTGAGCAAAATTTTTAACAATAAAAAACGTGATAAAACTTAAAACTAAAATAGAAACGATAATTAAATTTCTCATGATTTATGATTTTTTGATGATATAATTTGATTGACGATTCAAATGTATAATCATTTTCGACTACTATTAAATGTCATTGACCACCGTTGTGTTTTTGTTGATAAGCGTTAGAAGGTATTAATAATAGGTGTCGAATAGTGCTGAGATGGGAACACAGATGACGCGGATGCGGCGGATTTACACGGATTTTCTTTTGACGTGTTTGGATTTTTTCTTCCTACGTATTTAGAAAAAATCCGTGTAAATCCGCCGCATCCGCGTCATCCGTGTTCCCATCTCACCAGCATTCGACCCCCAACCAAATTACAAAAAAAAATCCCGAATCTTCAAAATAAAAATTCGGGATTTAAAAACTTCAAAAAGAAGATTACACAATTCCTTGCCCAATCATCGCATCCGCCACTTTTACAAAACCTCCAACGTTGGCACCTTTTACGTAATCCACATAATTTTTATTCACCCTTCCATAAGTCTCACATTGTTGGTGAATATCTTTCATGATATTATGTAAACGTTCGTTGACCTCTTCTCTTTTCCATTGCATTCGCAAACTGTTTTGCGACATCTCCAAACCTGAAGTTGCTACTCCACCAGCATTCGAAGCTTTCCCTGGCGCATACAATATTTTTGCTTTATGAAAAACATTTATTGCACCAATCGTTGAAGGCATATTCGCACCTTCGCCTACTGCAATGATTCCATTTTTCACTAAAGTCATCGCATCCTTTTCGTTCAATTCATTTTGCGTAGCAGACGGGAAAGCACAATCTGCTTTATATTTCCAAGGCCGACCTTTAGCGGTGTATTTTGCTTTTTTATATTTTTTAGCATACTCACTAATTCTACCTCGTTTGACATTTTTAAGATTTTGCACAAAGGCTAACTTCTTACTATCGATTCCGTCTGGGTCGTAAATGCATCCACTTGAATCTGAAAGGGTTAAAACTTTTGCACCCAATTCTATTAATTTTTCAGCGGTGTATTGTGCTACGTTTCCAGAGCCAGAAACTAAGCATCTTTTTCCTTCAAAAGTTTCGCCACGAGTCTTTAACATTTCTTGGGTAAAATAAACACATCCATAACCAGTTGCTTCTGGGCGAATGCGACTACCGCCAAATGAAAATCCTTTTCCAGTAAAAACTCCTGTGTGCTCGTTTCTTAATTTTTTATACTGCCCGAAAAGAAATCCGACCTCACGACCTCCTACTCCAATGTCTCCCGCAGGAACATCGGTATCAGGGCCAATGTGTCGAAATAATTCATTCATAAATGCTTGGCAAAAACGCATCACTTCTGCATCTGATTTTCCTTTAGGATTAAAATCACTTCCACCCTTTCCTCCGCCCATTGGCAAAGTGGTCAAACTGTTTTTAAAAGTTTGCTCAAAACCTAAAAATTTTAGGATGCTTAAATTTACAGATGGGTGAAATCGCAGGCCACCTTTGTACGGCCCAATTGCCATATTAAATTGGACACGGTAACCTCGGTTAACTTGAATTTTTCCTTTGTCATCGACCCACGTTACACGGAAGGAAATCGCACGATCGGGTTCGATCATCCGTTCCAATAAATTGTAACCTTGGTATTTTTTATTTTTCTCAACGAAAGGAATAACGACTTCGGCGAACTCTTGTACCGCCTGATAAAATTCGGGTTCATGGGGATTACGTGCTTGCACGGTTGCCATGAAGTCCTGTACTTTTTTAGAGGACATAGTTGGTTAGGTTTAAATGGTTAGTTCAATAATTATTAACTAATTTAGATGTTCCATTTGAATAAAAAAAACATTTTCGATTTTTTATTCATACCTATATCCAACATGTTAATTTAATATCATTTTAAAAAATACTTCATATTCAACACAAACGCAGAACTTTTTTTCATATAATTAGTTTTTTCATTCCTAATCGTTTGCCATCCTATTCCTTTTGTGAAATTAAATCCTAATAAGGTTCGATTTCCCATCTGATAATGAATTCCATATGGAATAAATAATCGGGTATAATGAGCTTTAGGAGAAAGCCTACTCTACCCGATGGTTTTTACATGCCGTTCCTCTGGAACTTTTCGGAGCTTTTTTTATGCTTTTTCTACCAATATTTCGTGCCTCTGGCACTTATCTAATCTTGCAAGTGCCAGAGGCACGAAATATCGGTAGAAAGAAAATAAGCTAATTGTTAGTTTTCGAGTTCCAGAGGAACGGCA
>CAKZSH010000320.1 GCA_937918905.1 uncultured Saprospiraceae bacterium | reverse complement strand
CAGGATATTGATTTTTAAACCAATCCATATTAAAACCTCTTCCTTTAGATTTTACCCGACTGCCTATTTCAATATCTTCCACTACCCTATTGGCAGCTCTAAATTCATCTTGTTCTTTTTCCAAATACAATCCGTATTCTTTTTTGTTCATCTGTTTGGTCAATTCCCTACGATCTCGTTCGGAGTCACTCATCTCGTTTTTCTTTTTCAAAACCACTTCCACCATTCGAGCATGTAGATTATCCTCTGTCAGTTTCCCCTTTTTCCACCAATCTACAAATGCTGCAGCTTTTTGATCGGCATTACTTTTTTCATTTAAAAACTTCCAAACGATCTTCATGTAAATATCTTCAAAACCTCTTAGTGGATCATAGCTAACTTTAGGATCTTGTAGGACTCTTTCTATTATAAATGTTCGATTCACTCCTAGCTGTGATAAAAATTGAAAAGCGGACCATTGAGAATAAGTTAGTTTATCCACTTTCTGTTGAAGCAAGGTTGCCGATTTACCTTTGGTTCGAGTTCCCCATTCTCCATTTAAAAATCGAATATTATCAGGAACATGTTGTGGGGTATTTTCATGAATGAAAAATTTCAAACTAATAATACTCTTTCCCTTTTTTCGAGCTGGCATAAATTCAAATCGAATATCCGAATACTTTTCAATTTCTTTTTGACAAGGTATCAATACCCATCTTTTAAATTCATAGAACTTTGGATACTTTCCTTGTATTCCTAAATAGAATTTGATCTTCTCCACTTCCAATGTACACTCTCCAATAAACTGATACCGCTTCAATACCTCATACAAACGAATAGCATTTGCATTTAAATAAACGATATTACTAATGTTGTATTGGGTAAAATGTTCTTTAAGTTGAAGCAAATAATCTCTTAATTTTTCAGCTAGACTAAAAGTAAATTCATCTGTTTCAGTATCATGTTCCATGTGCTGTAACCAAACACTTTTTCCTACAATTGTTCCTTTTTCATACACAATAGGAACACTATTCAATCGATCCATCAAAGAAAAAACTTCGTTCTTATTAGCGATTCGACGCTTACCATCAAAGTTTAACACCCGTTCAATCTCTGAATAATGCATCCGATATTCTCTAAACTCAGCATCATTTTGAGATATTTTGGAAATTAAGTACAGAACAAAAAACTGTTCGCGGCTATTCATCTTGTAGCTCGTTTCGATCAGTTTATTATGTTTTACAATTGCCATAGGTAATGATTTTCACAAAAAAATTAATAGAAATTTATCTAGGATGCAAAGTAGATGTAAAAGCGTAAATAATGCTAAAATTATTTACGCTTATTTAAAATAATAATAATAAAAAGATGGAAAACTACGCTATTTGATGTATTGCTACGCTTTATGAAGGCGATTGAGTTAGGCTTATTTTATTACGTTTTTTGATGAAGTTCTACGCTTTTAAAATGTATTTCTACTGTTTTGATGTATTTCTACTCTTTAATAGCAATAAAAAGCCTTCTATTATTGGATATTCATAGTAGATACGATGTATTCCTACTGCTAATGATGTATTCCTACGTTTTTGACAGGAATAGCGATGTAACTCTACGCTTTATATGTATCTCTACTGTTTTGTATCTATTTCTACGTTTTTAAGATGTATCTCTACTGAATTGAAATATATTCCTACGCTTTTTAGAAATGTATCTCTACCCTTTATTGATGTTTTCCTACTTGATATTGATGTTTTCCTACGCTTTTGTAATAAAAAACGTAATGGTGGCAAAGGTTTCAGAAGCTCTAAATATTAAAAGATGAAAAGTACTTAGGATAAAAGTATATAAAAATACCTAAACGATTGTCAGGTGTTTTTTTCAAAAACTATTTCTTTTCTCTCATTTTTTGATCCTTAGTTTTTTGAGATAAAATACACACTTTTGTTTTTGAAGGATAAAAATTTGTTTCAAATTCTCTTAAAAGACACTTTTAAGATAGATTAAAGCACTTTTTTAATAAAAATTAGATAGGTTAAAACTCAGGCAAAGAATCTCCTAAAAATCGTTTTATTTTGATTTGTCGTATTTCAGTATTTACTGAAATACGTGCTTACTGAACAAACAAACCATTTTTACCGAATTCATTGACTCTAAATGCTTTCAAGATACAAATCTTCAATAGAACTCTAGAGAAACAAATTAATTATTTCTGAGGATGTATTTCTACGCTTTTCTATTCCTTTTACTCCTTCTTATTTTTCTTTCATTGAAAATTCGGTTTTCTAAAAAAGAGCGTGAATACGATTTACAGCAAACACAGAAAAGCGTAGAATCGTATAGTCGTTTTTCAGTATTTGCTTATTTAAAGAATTAAGTTTTTAAGTAAAGTCGTAAGTGCGTGTTTGCGGTTTTAATGAAATACGAAAAACATTAAACACGATTAATCGTTTTTCCTTGTATTCTTAAATAAGTTTTTACGATTTTCTTTAAAAACGTATCACAGTTATTCTGTAAAATCGTATCTTCGTGTTTCTGTTAATCATTATTTACGATTTTCCGTAAAGTAAAAAAAGAAACACAATGATAATATCAGTTACAAGTTTGAAAGGTGGGGTAGGGAAGTCCACTATTTCTCAAAATTTAGCAGTCTGTTTTGCACATATGGGGTATAAAGTAGCCATAGTCGATACAGATACGAATGCAAGTTCGGTTCATTGGTCTGGGATAAGAGCTGAAGAATTGCCAAATATTATGGTAATGGGAATTTCAGATAGCGATGCCCTTCGAAAAAATATAAAGCAACTACAAAAAGATTATGATATCGTGATTATTGATGGGACACCATCTTTATCGAAGTTGGTAAGTACTATTATTATTTTAGGTGATGTAGTATTAATTCCGATCCGTCCAAGTGGGTTAGATATTTGGGCCACCGAAAAATTCATTGAAAAATATGACCAAGCAAAAGCTTTAAAGGAAGATGTAAAAGCATTTTTTATTCTAAATGAGTATAACCCAAGAGTAAGTTTAAATCAAAGCATTAAAGAAGCTTTGGCAGAATTGGAAATTGATACACTCAAATCTACATTACGACATCGTATTGCCTATGAAGAAGCAGTAGTGATGGGGCAAGGTGTTTATGAATATAAAGATGCTAAAGCAAAAAAAGAAGCAACCGCTTTGGCTAATGAAGTATTGAGTATTATTTCAAATTAGAATGCAAAATTTATTTAACGATCTAAAAAGATAAAAATGGCAAAGAAAAAATTCAATATAAGCTCAACGCTCAAGAAAAATAAAAAAGAAGAAGTAGAATTAGCAGCAAAGGTTCCTTTAAAAAAAGTGACAAAAAATCCTGAAATAATTAAAGAAAAAGTAGAAGAAATTCATGCTGATGAAAATGTTGCTGAAACCAAATCTATTGTTGAGGAACCTGCGCAAGTAAAAGAAGCACCTAAACCAAAAACTAAAAAAACAGCTAAACCTATCAAAGAACGAATGGTTCGTATGACTATTGATACTCCAGAAGAAATGCATTTGCAATTAAAAATAAAATCCATTCAAGCTAGAACCAGTATGCGAGATTATGTTTTAAAACTAATTGAGAAAGATTTAAAGAAAGGGTAGGGGAGTATTTCAGTATTTACTGAAATACGGAAAATCGTATAAAAATATATTTATTGAAAATAATTTCAAATGAATAGCTAATTTTGGCGGGAGTTTTTAAACCCTTTCAAAATTAGTCACTCATGAATATTATAGGTAAAGCAACATTTTTCATATTCCTCTTTTTTTCTTTCACTTCACTTTTTGGTCAAGGCACAATCATCCCTAAAGGTAATGATGCATATCATATTATGGACCGCCTTGAAATAAAGACGGGAATTCCTGCGTCATTTCATTCCTCCATTAAATATTACCTTCGAAAAGATGTTACTTCATATGCTATGCATATTGATACCACTTTCGAAAACCTATCTGTTTTAGATATTAAAGATTTGAATTATATTTTTAATGATAATAATGAATGGCTTGGATTAACAGAATATCCGACAACATTAGTTGGCCCAAATGAATCCGAAACCTCCCAAGCTAAAATGAGCCAAACCACAGCGAGGTATCAAACTAGAGAAAGACCAATTTGGAAACACTTTTATAAAACACCTGCGAACTTATTCGAACTAGATCGAAAAGGGTTTCACCTTAAAGTCAATCCAATGATTGATTTTAAAATGGCAAAGGATGCAGAGGATCCCGAATTAGTTTTTCTGAACAAAAGAGGAATAGAGGTTCGAGGAAGTATAGATGATCGAATTTTTTTCTATTCAAATATTGTGGAGTCGCAGGCACGTTTTCCAGGTTACGTAAATCGTAGAATCAATCGAGATAAAGCCATTCCTAATCAAGGATTTTACAAAACCTATAAAAGCACCATATTCGATATTACAAATGGAGTCGATTTTTTAAATTCAGAAAGTCATTTAGGATTTAATGTTACCAAACATGTGGGTGTACATTTTGGTTATGGAAAAAATAAAATAGGGGAGGGGTATCGATCTTTAATATTATCTGACTTTGCGAATAATTATTTGTTTTTAAAATTAAATACTAAAGTTTGGCGATTTCATTATCAGAATATTTTTGCAGAATTATCGCCTGTAGGAACAAAGGATGTTGTAGGAGATAATATTTTGCCTAAAAAATACATGGCCGCCCATTATTTGAATTTTGATATTACACCAAAGCTGACAATTGGTATTTATGAAGCAGTTATGTTTAGTCGAAATAATAATTTTGAGTTACAATATCTGAATCCATTAATTTTTTACCGAACAATAGAAGGTTCAATAGGTAGCCCAGATAATGTATTGATAGGACTGAATGGGAAATGGAATATATTAAATAGATTTCAATTATATGGACAATTGATGTTAGATGAGTTCAAGTTTAATGAATTATTTATAGAGCGAAGAGGGTGGTGGGCCAACAAGTTTGCAATACAAGCAGGAGCAAAGTACATTGACATATTAGGAATTGACCATTTAGATGCGCAAGTAGAATACAATGTTACTCGTCCTTACACCTACACACACCGGGACAGTTCCGCAAGTTATTCCCACTACAACCAACCTTTAGCTCATCCATTAGGTGCTAATTTTGAAGAAGTAATTCTAAAATTAAGGTATCAACCTATGCATAGGTTGGTATTTGATAGTCGAATACTATTGATGAATTATGGAGAAGATACCGCTACTGAAAACTGGGGGAGTAATATTTTAACTACACATAATTCCAGAGTTCAAGAATTTAATAACGAAATAGGTCAAGGAGTAGGAGCGACAACAATGATTATTGGATTAGATGCGAGTTATCAACTTTTCCATAATTTTTACATTGACGCACATTTTTTCTATCGAAAAATAGATAGTGAAAATAATGCACTTGATAATACTACAAATTACATAGGTGGAGGAGTAAGAATGAATATTGGACAGACAAGAATGGATTTTTAAAATTTCTTTCATTTAAAAAAATCCATAATTCAACCCAAAATTTCCCTGATTCAACTTTTTATAGGGAAAAAATGAAAAATCACACCTTATGTTTATGACATATTTAAGTTCATTAGTTGAATATACTAAAGAACAATATTTTTCAAGAAAAGAAACCATGTGGTTTAAAGACTTTTACTTTAAAAAAAGGCGGTTTATTTTTTTCTATTGCCTGATTTGGTTTTTGGGAGGTTTCTTTCTTGGACAACGACAGACTGAACGAAGTCTGTTTGATACATTGACATGGGTTGTGACAGCAATGATAATAGATGCACCTGCCATATTTGTAATGGTGTCTTATATTTTTCCTAAATATTTTACACCTCGAAAAGTTATTCAATTCATTATATGTATAGCTATGGTGAATTTGGTGACTGTGTTTGTGTATTATGGATTGCATGAGCTTTTAGGTTTAGGAAAATTTGCCTTTCCTCACAAGGCTGAAAATCTAGGGCAAACTTTATTTCGAATCCAATCTCATCTTTGGATTCAACTGGTTTATACCTTATTTATAGCATCACTACTAGTAGGAGTTCAATATTATGACTTTAAGCGAAAGTATTTGGAGTTAGAAAACCAAAAAGCTCAAGCTGAATTAAAATTATTGAAAGCGCAAATCAACCCACATTTTTTATTCAACAATTTAAACGTGTTGTCTTCTTTGATAAAAAAAGACGTTGATACAGCGGATGAATTTATTACTCGATTCTCCAAACTGTACCGTTATCTTTTAAAAAGTAAAGACAAGGATTTTGTAAGCCTTTCTGAAGAGTTAGATTTTTTGGATGACTATTTATATTTGTTGAAAAAAAGATTTGGAGAAGCATACTGTGTCAATCAAAATTTGAAAAAAGAAGAAGAATTTGAATATTCAATTTTACCAGCATCCTTGCAAGGATTGATTGAAAATGCGGTAAAGCACAATGAAGGTTTCCATGCTGCACCTTTGCAAATAGACATGAGGATTGAGGAAAACTTTTTAGTAGTGCAAAATGAAATGCGTCCCAAATTTGAGGCAGTTGATTCGATGGGAAGTGGTTTATTGAATTTAAATTCACGATATAAATTATTGACAAATACTTCAATAAAGATTTTAAGAGAAAATGGAATATTTGAAGTAAGAGTTCCTTTGATAAAATCTATGTCTGCATGAGGGTAGTTATCATTGAAGATGAAATCTTAGCAGCAGAAAAATTAATAGATTTTGCTAAAAAAAATAATCCGAGTATAGAAATATTAACTCGATTAGATAGTGTTCGAGCATGTCTGAATTGGTTTGAGAAAAATGAAATGCCAGATTTAGTGTTTTCAGACATAGAACTTTTAGACGGTAATGTTTTTGCTTTTTTAGGCAAATTTAAAATTACTTGTCCCATCATTTTTGCAACGGCATATGATGATTTTTTGATGAAGGCATTCAATGAAAATGGAATTGCCTATTTGCTTAAACCCTTTGATTATGAGCAGTTTGAACAGGCAGTAGGAAAGTATAAGCAACTCAAAAACAACTTTGAAAACTTTGATGATTTATTGATTAATAAAATCAAATCCTCCTTTGCGAGAGAAGAAAAAGGGTACAAAAAAAGATTTGCAGTAAAAACGTCTAAAGGTATTTTTATCATTAATGTCGATAATATTGCATTTGTTCGAGCTGAGGAGGGTTTGGTTTTTTCTTTTACCAATAATCAGAAAAAGTTTGCACTAAATCATTCTTTAAATGATTTAGAACAACTATTAGATCCGAATTTATTTTTTAGATTAAATAGAGGTGAAATGGTAAATGTCCATTTTATCGAAAAACTTGAAAATTATTTTAATGATCGATTGAGTGTGAGTTTGAGAGGGTTTGATGAAAAATTAATTTCAAGCGCAAGTCGAACATCCGCATTAAGAAAGTGGATAGATTCGTAACTCGGGTTTCCAAAACCGAGCAAGAAAGTAAAAATTAGACTTAAATAATATACCTAGTTACACCATTAAATTATTTAAACTTTCTATTTTTGC
>CAKZSH010000319.1 GCA_937918905.1 uncultured Saprospiraceae bacterium | reverse complement strand
TTCATGAAAAAATGAAGCCGTACCGCAGGGTATGCCTTAATTTTTCCATTTCCTCAAAGAAAAAAACAACCTCGTCATCTGGGTAGATTATTTAATTCCTAGTCCCTTAATCGAGAAGATTTAATTTTTTATATTTGACGTAAAATCAAATAGTAAAAAATATGTATTTATTAGGATACGATATAGGAAGTTCTTCAATAAAAGTTGCACTAGTCGATGCAGCATCAGGCAAAGCAAAACAAGTAGTTCAGTTTCCAGAAATTGAACTTGACATTATTTCTAAAAAAATTGGTTGGGCAGAACAGCATCCCGAAGTATGGTGGGAAAGTCTTTGCCAAGCCACAAAAATTTTATTGCAAAAATCTCAAGTTGCCCCTGACCAAATTAAAGGCATTGGGATTTCTTATCAAATGCATGGATTAGTTTTGATTGATAAAAATCAAAATGTATTGCGCCCTTCAATTATATGGTGCGATAGTCGTGCTGTAGAAATTGGTAACAAGGCATTCGAATCACTTACTCCCAAAAAATGCTTGAGTCATCTTTTAAATTCTCCTGGAAATTTTACTGCCTCCAAACTCAAATGGGTCAAAGATAATGAACCTGAAATTTACAACCGCATTCATAAAATCTTACTACCTGGCGATTATATTGCTATGAAATTGACAGGTGAAATTAATACCACAGTTTCAGGTTTATCTGAAGGGATTTTTTGGGATTTTAAAGAAAACAAGGTAGCTCAATTTCTTTTGGATTATTATGGAATTTCAACTGAGTTGCTTCCTGAAATTGTTGATACATTTAGTGTTCATGGAAAAACAAATCAATCTGCTTCAGAAGCAACTGGATTAATAACAGGAATACCAGTTACTTATCGAGCAGGTGACCAACCTAATAACGCCCTCTCCTTAGGAGTTGTCAATCCAAATGAAGTTGCTGCAACAGGAGGGACTTCTGGAGTTGTTTATGGAGTGGTGGATCAACCTAAATATGATAATGATTCTCGCATTAATGGATTTGCACATGTTAATCATTCTACCGAAAACCCACGGCTAGGATTGTTGCTTTGCATTAATGGAGCAGGTATTCAATACGCTTGGCTAAAAAAGCAAATCGCTGAATCTGGAATTTCATATAATGATATGGAACGGATGATGAGTGAGATTCCTATTGGAGCAGAGGGGCTTAGAATCATTCCTTTTGGCAATGGAGCCGAAAGAATTTTGTGCAATAAAAATACAGGTGCACAGATGAATAACCTCCAATTTAATCGTCATACTCGAGCTCATATTTATCGAGCAGCCATGGAAGGAATTGCTTTTTCATTTGTGTATGGTTTTCAGGTATTGAAGGAATTAGGATTAAATCCAAAAGTCATCAAAGTGGGAAATGATAATTTATTTCAGTCCAAAATTTTTTCCATGACTATAGCCAATCTTTTAGATTGTTGTATTCAAGTGGTCAAAACTACAGGAGCTGAGGGTGCTGCAAAAGCAAGTGGAATCGGAAGTGGTATTTATAAAAATTTGGAAGAGGCGATCAAAAAAAATGAAGTGGAATATGAATATTTTCCAAACCAAAGTGATAATAATTATAGCCATGCTTATCATGCTTGGTCGAACGATTTAAAAAAATTAATTCAATAAATAAAAAGAACAAATGAAAGTAATACTAGGAGAAAAAGAATACTTCAAAGGTATTCCTCAAATTCAATATGAGGGTAAAGCATCGAAAAATCCATTTGCTTTTAAATGGTATAATGAAGATCAAGTAGTTGGTGATAAAACCATGAAAGAACATTTTCGATTTGCTACAGCGTACTGGCATACATTCTGCGGAACAGGTGGTGATCCCTTTGGAGCAGCTACCAAAAAATTCCCTTGGCTAGATTCCAATGACCCTTACCAGTCAGCTATTCAAAAGATGGATGCGGCCTTTGAATTTATTTCTAAAATTGGAATGCCTTTTTATTGCTTCCATGATGTGGACTTAATTGATGAAGGAGAAAGTTTAGAAGAGTCCACCAAACGCCTTGATTTTATTACGGATTATGCTTTGGAAAAACAAAATGCTTCGGGTATAAAATTACTTTGGGGAACTGCCAATCTTTTTTCAAATCCGAGATATATGAATGGAGCAGCGACTAATCCTGATTTTGATATTGTAGCTTACGCAGGAGCGCAAGTCAAAAATGCGTTGGATGCAACTATTAAATTGGGTGGTGAAAATTATGTATTCTGGGGAGGACGTGAAGGATATATGAGTTTGCTCAATACGAATATGAAAAAAGAACTTGACCACATGGCTCGCTTCCTTCATATGGCAAAAGATTATGCTCGTAAAAATGGTTTTAAAGGCACATTTTTTATTGAGCCAAAACCTGCAGAACCAAGCAAACACCAATACGATTATGATGCTGCAACGGTAACTGGATTTCTAAGGGAACATGATTTGGATAAAGATTTTAAATTGAACTTGGAAGTAAATCATGCCACACTTGCCCTTCATACTTTTCAACATGAACTCCAAGTTGCAGTAGATAATAATATGCTCGGAAGCATTGATGCCAATCGTGGAGATTATCAAAATGGTTGGGATACCGACCAATTTCCTAATAATATTTATGAATTGGTAGAAGCGTTTTTAGTCATTTTACCAGCAGGAGGATTTCAAGGTGGCGGAATTAATTTTGATGCTAAAACAAGAAGAAATTCTACAGACTTGGAAGATATATTTTATGCTCACATTGGAGGTATGGATGTTTTTGCAAGAGCATTGTTAGTGGCTCAGGATGTTTTGGAAAAATCCGAATACCAAAACCTTCGCAACGCAAGATATAGTTCTTTTGATACAAAGCAGGGGAAGGCATTTGAAGAAGGAAAGTTATCATTAGACGATTTATCAAAAATTGCTTTGCAAGGTAAAGAACCAACTTTAAGAAGTGGACGACAGGAATTGTTTGAGAATATCATCAATCAATATTTGTAGATGATATAATTGAAGAAAAGAAGTTCTTGGTGCTAAGAAAAATATTTACCTAGTTTTTTAGGATTCAAAATTAAAGATTAAATTTTGAGAAAACATAGAAACATATTTTAGAATTGAAAGAATTAATCAAAAAAATAAAAAGCAATCAAGATTTAAGCACAGAGGCAGAAGAATATCTTTATTCTATTTCAGAGAAAAAGACATTTTCTAGAGGAGAAATTTTAATAGGACAAGGACAAAGTGTCAATAAAATATACTTTGTGTTAAATGGTTGTCTAAGGTCATATTCCATTGACAAAAATGGCAAAGAACATACATTACAATTTGGAATAAAGGATTGGTGGATAAGTGATTATATCGGAATTCATAATAACGAACCTGCTATTCTTACCATAGAGTGTCTCAAAGAATCTATTGTGATAGAGTTCAATGCTAATAAACTTAACAATATATTTACGGTGTTCCCTGAATACGAACCTTTTCAGAGGAATTTATTAGAACGACATGTGGTGACTTTACATCAAAGGATTTTAAATCAATTACAATTAACGGCAGCGGAGCGGTATGATTTATTTTTAAAACAATATCCAGATATAGAGTTATATACTCGCAATTATCATATTGCATCTTACCTAGGAATAACTCAAGAAAGTTTGAGTCGAATTAGAGTTGAAAAAAACAAAAGATAATTTCTTACCATACATCAATTTTTATCCAGTTGATAGCCTTTACTTTTGTGATTAAATTAAAATATTTAATACAAAAGTTTATTTACAATGATAAAAAAAATATTAATTGGATTAGCAGGTTTTCTATTCCTAGCAGCTATCGCATTTTACTTTACCTCCAGACCAACAGTTAATGAAGATGGTGCTTATATTCCATCTCCATTGGCATTAAAATTAGCAACCTCTTCTATAACAGATTTTGATAACACTACCTATGAAAATAAATATATGGGAAATAAAAAAGTGTTAATGGTTTGTACAGAAGAAAGAAACATGACTATGGCAAATGGTAAAAAATTTTCAACAGGAAATCATCCTGTCGAAATGATGTTACCTATGATCCATTTAAAAAATGCAGGTTTTGATATAGATATTGTAACCCCAACTGGAAAACCTGTTAAAATAGAAATGTGGGCCATGCCAGAAGAGGATAAACATGTCATGGATTTATATGCTGACTACAAAAAGCAATTTGAAAATCCTGGAAGCCTAACCGATTTTGTTCAAAACTCAATGACGGATAGCACAGATTATTTAGCTGTTTATCTTCCTGGTGGACATGGTGCGATGCTTGGTTTACCAGATAATAAGGATTTAAAGAAATTGATAAACTGGTCACATAAAAGTGATATGCATATGCTCGCTATTTGTCATGGGCCGGCAGCATTACTTGCAGCAAATATTGATGGCGATAAAGATTCATTTATTTATAAAGGTTATAAGATTGCTGCATTTCCAGATGCTGTGGATGAGCAATCTCCAATGATAGGTTATATGCCAGGTCATATGCCTTGGAAATTTGGAGAGAAATTAAATAACTTGGGTATTACGATTATTAATGAGGAAGCAGATAATACTTGCCATGTAGATAGAAAATTAATTACAGGAGCAAGCCCTTTGGCTGCCAATGATTTTGGAAAATTAGCCGCTACTGAATTACTTAAAGTGGTGAATAATTAACTAAGGGACTAGGAAATAAATAATCTACCCACCTGACGGCTTTTTTTTCTCTTTGACTTCATGAAAAAATGAAGCCGTACCGCAGGGTATGCCTTAATTTTTCCATTTCCTCAAAGAAAAAAACAACCTCGTCATCTGGGTAGATTATTTAATTCCTAGTCCCT
>CAKZSH010000318.1 GCA_937918905.1 uncultured Saprospiraceae bacterium | reverse complement strand
AAAAAATACGTCCAAAGAAAACACAAGAATCGTCTTTCAGCTAACACTTAAAATGATAGCAAAAGAACCTACCCGAATTTTTCCTATCTTAGCTAAAACAACTTTTCTCAATTTCCTTTAATTTACAAAAACATGAATTTGAAATCTACAAAGAATTATTTGCTATTAATTGCCTTGGGATGGATCCTTCCTTTTCAAATTTTTTCTCAAAATCAGAGAGCCTTGGATATTGCAAACCAACATTTGCAATTGGAACAAGAAAAACTACAACTCACGACTGCAGATATTTCCAATTATACCATTAATGATTTTTACACTTCCAAACATAATGGCGTCACTCATATTTATTTGCAACAGCATCATGAAGATATTCCTGTATTCAATGCGATAACCAATATCAACCTTCTTCCCAATGAAGAAGTCCTCAATATGGGGAATCGTTTTATTTCTGATTTGGCAAATAAAGTGAATACTACACAACCTACTATTGAACCTGCCGAGGCATTAAAAATAGTTGCGTATAAATTTATCAATGCGATTGATTATTTTCCCCAAATAAAAGAACGTAAAAACGATCACCATGTCGTTTTTGAAAATAGAGGCGTTGCATTAGAACCTATTCAAGTGAAACTGATGTACACACTTCAAGAAGATGAATCGGTACAGTTGGTTTGGCAAGTGAGACTTTATCAATTGGATGGGCAACACATGTGGAATACGCAAGTGGATGCAACTACTGGAAAAATCCTCAACTATTTTGATGAAGTGATTCATTGTGATTTTAACCATACACATGACAATTGTCCTACGCATAAAAAATCTAATTCGTCAATTGATTTGAAAAAAAATAAGACAAATGATTCAAAAAATAATAAAACATTTTTAGCCAATTATTTTTCTTCAATTATGGGAAATACTTACAACGTATTTCCTATGCCTGTCGAAAGTCCAAATCATGGGAGTCGTGCATTAGTTGTTGATCCTGCGGATTTGACGGCATCACCTTTTGGGTGGCATGATACAGATGGAGCTGACGGAGCAGAATATACAATCACAAGAGGAAATAATGTTCATGCTTACCATGATGTTTTTGCACTCAATGGATCAGTAGGAGGCGAACCTGACGGAGGAGCAATGTTAGAATTTGATTTCCCATTTGATAGCGGTAATGATACGGTGTATCAACAAATAGATGCAGCGACTGTGAATTTATTTTATTGGAATAACATCATTCATGATTTTGTTTACCAATATGGATTTGATGAAGCGTCTGGAAATTTTCAAACTAATAACTATGGAAATGGAGGATCTGAAAATGATTATGTCAGAGCAGAAGTAACGGATGGAATTGGAAGTAATAATGCTAACTTTTTTACCCCAGCAGATGGCGAACGTCCAAGAATGCAAATGTTTATTTGGGATGGTGAAAACTTACCTCCAAGGGTTAATCGTTTAGATGTATTTTATGCAAATGGAGATACCATTGATTACGAAATACGTCCTGCTTCATTTGGAGCAATATTGCCAGAGATTCCAATTGTAAGTCCAATTGTCTTGGTGGATGATGGTGTTGGTAATATTAACGATGCTTGTGAAAATATAGGAAATGATGATGAGCTTGATGGTAAAATTGCCTTGATTGATCGTGGAAGTTGTTCCTTTGGAGAATCCGTATTACGTGCCGAAAGTGAAGGAGCCTTAGCTGTAATTGTATGTAATACAGATTCCGTAAATATCAATTCAGAATTTAATATGTTCCCAGGAGAACTTGGCGATCAAGTTACGATTCCAGCGGTGATGGTTTCCTATAATACCTGTACTGATTTAAAACCTAATGTTGATAATATTATCGTTTCACTTGGTCGCCCTGACACGGTAACACTTCCTACACCTGGACCAACAGGTATCGATAGTGATTTTGATAATGGTGTGATTGTACATGAGTACGGGCATGGAATTTCTAACCGATTGACAGGTGGACCATCTGCTACAAGTTGTCTTCGAAATAGAGAGCAAGCAGGAGAGGGGTGGAGCGATTGGTTTGGTTTAGTAATGACAACTACCTCAGCCAATACTCCAAATCAAGGAAGAGGAATTGGAACTTATGTATCAGGAGAATCGCCATCAGATAACGGAATTAGAAGATATGCTTACAGTCGAAGTTTTACAGTTGACCCACATACGTATGGTGATATTGATGATCCGATGACCTCTGTTCCTCATGGAGTAGGTTCGATTTGGGCGGTAATGATTTGGGATTTGTATTGGAATATGGTAGACGTTTATGGATTCGATGATGATCTTGCCAATGGAACAGGAGGAAATAATTTAACCATTCAGTTAGTTATGGATGGCTTAAAATTACAACCTTGTAGTCCTACTTTTATAGATTCGAGAGATGCCATTATTGCAGCGGATCAAGCTAATAATGGAGGTGCTAATTATTGTTTGATTTGGGAAACCTTTGCTAGAAGAGGACTTGGATTTAGTGCTGAGGCAGAAGGCTTTGAAGCATTTGATACGCCATTGGATTGTCAGTTCCGATTGAAGTTAGATAAAACTGCTGCGTTAGAAATTGATGCAGGTGAAGTGCTTACTTATTCATTGGAGGTAAAAAATGATTCCCCTGATGTACTTACTAATGTTACGATTAGAGATACGTTACCTCAAGGTGTGACGCTTGTTGATGGTTCAGTTAGTTGTGCCAGTTCAACACTTTCCGATCAAGAATTAATTATTCCATTAGGGGACTTGGCTCCAGGTGACAGTTTGGTGTGTACTTATCAAGTCACGGTGGCTGATGATCCTGTCTCCTATCTTTTGTTAGATGATGGAATGGAAGATGGTTTTGCAAATTGGACGGCGAGTTCTTTTTTGGGAAATGAGTTATGGCAGGTCACTTCTAATAATAGTTATGAAGGTAACAATGCTTGGTTTGCAGTTAATCAAGAGATTGAATCGGATATGAGATTAACAACGGCAAACTCTTATTTAATTAATGCCCCGAATGCAAGACTTTCATTTTGGACTTCGGTACAATCAGAGTCTAGCAAAGATGGAGGACGAGTTGAAATTTCAATCGATGCTGGTGAAAATTGGGAAGACCTAAGAAGTCATTTTATTCAAAATGGATATACAAGTGCATTGTTAAATGAAGTAATTGATGGACTGCACTTTGGTTTTGCAGGAGACCGAAGAAGGTACTTCCAGTCCATAGTTGACTTGAGTAGTTTTCAAGGAGAAGAGGTGATGATTCGTTTTCGATTTACGAGTGATGATGAAGATGCTGATGAAGGATGGTATATTGACAATATTCAATTATTTGGAAATTTTCATTCTATAACAAATAATGCGTGTGTATCTTCTGAATTAAATGAAAATATTTGTGATGAGGTGACAACGGTTGTATTTGGAGAACCAACGCCTGTTTCGAATCAAAATATTAATTCAAATTTAGGAGTTTCTATTTTTCCAAATCCAACAGATGGAAAGGTTTTTATAAAAATAGAAAACCAAAATAACCTGCCTACCGGACAGGCAGGCAATACTGCTACATCTTTAAAATTGGTTGGACTAGATGGTCGTTTGTTGAAACAGAAAGATTTAGATTTCATCAATGGAGTGGTTGATTTTGATGTATCAGAATTTCCAAATGGGATTTATTTATTGCAAGTGCAAACGGAGGAGACGCAGGTGGTGCGGAAGTTGATTTTGCAGGAGTAGGGAATTTGGATTTTTAATTAAAAAAAAAGCCATTTCGAAATCCGAAGTGGCTTTTTTTTATTAAAAACTGATGGTTCTCTCCATATTTGTTTTGTTCAAATTTTAAATGACGAAATTTTTGTCAAAGAAAAAATAGTAGTGGATAAATGATGGCAGTATTTTTTACTATTGCACATCTTTTCAAAAATAAACCATGAGTTAAGTTTTTCAATTAGAGTTAATCACCAATAACCAAATTCATTTAGCACCCAATTTATACTCTTTTGATATGACAGTTTTTATTTTTTTGACTTTCATTTTCCCTGCACGTTGAGCTAAAATAAATTCAACATCATAAGGTACACAACTTGGTTCCAAAACAAACTCTATCAAGCCAGTTACTTCAAAATCTTCTTTTGTAAGGACTTTTATTTTTTGATGATAAATAGTATTCACTCGAACAAATCTCACGGGCCGTTCAATTATCGGATCCATTTCTTCAACTGATTTTGGAACTTCTACAAGCACCTCATCCGCAGTAAGAAAGTTGTTTTCTTCAATAGCAATACTGAAATTTCCATAAATAGAATCTTGGGAAAAAGGAGAAATGATATAAGAACCCTTATCTAAATTCATAGCAACTCCTAGAAGATATTGATTCTTTATTACGTGGTCAAATTGAAGTGCGATACCAAATGAGTCGTCAATTACTTTGGATTCAGACGCTATCTTTTTATCGACTTCTTTATTCTTTACAGATTGACAATTGGTGATGCCCAAGCCAAAGGTTAAGATTAGAAAAAGGAATGTTA
>CAKZSH010000317.1 GCA_937918905.1 uncultured Saprospiraceae bacterium | reverse complement strand
CTTTAACTTCTTTGGATATTGTTCCGAAAATTACGGAAGAGGTGAATCAACGAATTGAAGATATTTTGGAAAATAAACCTCCAAGTCCGATGTTTTAAAAAATGTGGATTAGTGCGCTTCGCTATTGGTCAAACAGTTAATGAGAGCATTGGGTGATCGAAAATCTCTGTGCCTTGGCGGCTCTGCGTTCAACACTCAAAATATTTTCGATAGAAGATTTACAACATAGGTTGAATAAAAAACGGTCCATACTCTTTATAAATATTCTAAAGAAAAATCATCAAGTTTCCCAATTGCCTGAATTATTAACCTATCGTAATTTTATCAAGTATTTAAGATGTAGTGCAGCGTGATTTTTATTCACAACAAAATACTTGTATCATGAATACTAGATTGCATTTCGAAAATTTGACTAACCTTATTTTTGCCTTTCTTGCATTGTTGTTTTTACTATTTAGTTATGGTTTTTATTTGGAAAATTCCGTTGAAGAAGATACGGGAGAAGATGAAGTAATTGATGTCAGTTCAATTTCAAAGATTGAAAATAATGAATCCATTCAATTGGGAATGCGACTTTTTAAAAACAATTGTGCCTCTTGTCATTCTAAAAATATGAAGGCTGATTTGACTGGCCCTGCTTTAAAAGGAGTATTAGATCGCTGGGAAAACAAAGAAGGTTTATATGCTTGGATTCGAAATTCTCAAGCATTTTTAGCAACTGGAGATAAATATGCAAATGCATTGTTTTTAGAGTGGGGAAATGAGATGACTGCTTTTCCAAATCTTAAGGACGAAGAAATTGAAGCTATTTTAAATTATATTGAAATTCAATCGCGATAGATTAGCTCCCTTCGAGGTTTGCAATTATATTGTTATAAAAAGATAAACTTGGAATAATTAGACCAATAAAACATTTTTATCGACTAGTTTTCTCAAATAAAAATAACGTTAATTTATTAAAAAATAAATATTTAGAAAGCTTATGTTTTAAACAATTTTCCAAAACTAATTTTAGTTTTGAAATAAAAATAGACAATACAATAGAGAAAGATTTATTGTAAAAAAGAACAAACTATAATCCTTGCTATAAATTTATTTTGGCCAAATAAGTAATTAGTTTTTGACATTTTTTACAGGTTTGAAATTAGAAAAAAACATTAAAAACATATCGTCATGAAAAAGAAAGCAATTTTTTTAATCACGTTTTTAGTTTTATTTCTAGCATCTTTTTTTTCTTGTTCTACACAAGAAGTTAAGCCTATTGAAATAGAACAATTACTCGGACATTGGCATCTAATTGATACAGAGAGATCTACCGAATATGGTCTTAATCAATATTATACTGTTGATTTTTTGGAAGATAGTACTATTAATTTTTCTAGTGGATTGAGAGAGGATATACCTGCTTATTTTATTAAGAGCAAAAATCAAATTCGTGTTATCGGAGATTTTGGAGGACCGTTTGAATATAGTATTGATGGAGATTTATTAACGATTACATCTGAAACCGATAATGGGTATCATGGGAATTATATCGCACAACGTTGTGAAGGTAACTGTTGCGATAGGCAGAAAGAGTATTTTGATATCTTGAAAATAGGAATTGATTTACCCGTATTGAGTCAAGATAATTGTATTGCTCAAGGATCTAGATCACTAGAGATAGATTTCTTTGTGGGATTCAACCAAAATCAACCAAAAGGATTGAACACGTATCATTTAGGTCTAGTAATTGATGAAAGTTTTTCAGAAGAAAACTTAGAATTATTCATAAATAATTCATTGCAAAGTATTAATAAATCATATCATAAAAAAGCATATGCTTTGATTCATGCAGATAAGAAAGTGAAGATTAAAAAAATTAGCCCGATTGTAAATCAGAGTAAAAAGTTAGGAATAGGGGCGTACTTAGCTTTAAGAGGCGAAGATTATTCTAAAGGGTTAAAAGTCTGTATGAAGGAAATTGATTTTGAAAAATGGAATGACAGTCTTAATCAAGACTTAACTGTGGAAGAATGGTTAAATGAAAATTAGTAGTTTTTATAAGTTTTAAATTTTAAGTCAGGGCGTGACTTTGGAATCACACCCTGACTTTTTTGATCTGATTTGACTTAACTTATTTTTAATTTTTACAAACCTCCCGCTTCAATATTCACATCTTTATCTGCTGCTCCAACTTCTACCCATTTCCCAGGTTTTCGAGAGTAAATATTATTATCATACATCGCTTCGCAAAATACTGTAGGCAAATAATATTTCCCTTGGTACGCTGCATTCAATTGTACACGATACGTATGAGTATTGTTATTTCCTCGATAAATATCAAAGTAAGTCAGTACTCGATCATCACGAATATCTTGATATTCAGGAGTCGTAGAATTTTGGAAAGTCGTCATATTGCTCATTCGAGAATTATGAATTTCCCAACCCGATGGAAAGACTTGATTCAATGCCATCTCATCCATTCGGTAGCGGTAACCTGGATTTGTGATACTCACTTCGGCAACAAAATCGGTACCTTGGACCATGTACTTTGGATCAATCACTTTCCCTTTCATATCTTTATAAACA
>CAKZSH010000316.1 GCA_937918905.1 uncultured Saprospiraceae bacterium | reverse complement strand
ACCTATAAAGAAATCAAAGATATTATGATCAAATCACAATCCTACCTACTCCTTACTTTAATGGGAATTTTTTTCCTCAGTTCATGTAAAAAGGACGATGGACCAATCGACAATTCCTATACCATTCCAACTACTTATAATTTTGAAAACGTAAGCTACGATGGTCAAACCCAACGACTTGCCATGTTTACAGAATTTAAAACTTATATGAAAAGTGCTAATTCTTCAGGTACAACACTCGATGAAAATAGGTTAGCAGCGATGTATGCCAATGATGCGGCTAATGCACAATGGATTGGAACTTATGATGAGTCCAAACAAATGCGAGGTAAAACTTTCGAACCAGTTCAATCTGTATTTGACGGATTGCTTATTGACTTGGCAACGGCGAGTCAATCCACGGAAGCAGGTACGAATGGAATCGCAGGTGTGGTACAAAGTAACGATGGTGCAAAGAACTATTTGCTCAATGAAAATGGATTAGAGTTAGGGCAAGTAATCGAAAAGGCTTTGATGGGGGCATTATTATATTATCAATCGACAGGTGTATATATGGAGTCAGGTAAAATGGATGTCGATAATGAAACGATCACAGCAGGTGAAGGAACGGATATGGAACATCATTGGGATGAGGCATTCGGTTACTTTGGAGTGCCAATTGATTTTCCAACCAATACAGACAATGTTATTTTTTGGGGAGATTACTGCAATGATAGAGATGCACTTATCGGAACCAACAAAACGATCATGGATGCTTTTCTAAAAGGACGTGCTGCCATTTCCAATAAAGATTTGGATGCAAGAGATGAAGCCATCCAAACAGCTAGAGAAGGTTGGGAATTGGTGGTCGTAGGAAGTGCTTTACATTATTTGAATAGTGGTTTGGAGAATTTTGATGACATGGCACTCAGAGCACATTCATTATCGGAAGCGATAGGATTTGTTTATGCTTTACAATTTAATCCGATAAAAAAAATCAAGAATGCTCAAGTGGAGGAGATTTTAACTTTGATCGGAGGAACGGATAACATTGCAAATGCAAATATTTACAATGCTGAAATTGCGAATGTTCAAGCTGCAAAAGATCAATTGGCAGATTGGTTTTCTCTAACAGATAAGAAAGATGAATTTTAATAAAAAAAAATATTGAGTATACCATTAAGCTTTGTTGTTTGGGTTTCCAAAAAGCAGAGCGCTTTGTTTTTTTATAAAATGACAAAAATGAAATATTTAAATCTAATTTTTATTTTTTTAGTTTTTGGAAGTGTATTGTTTTTTTCTTGTAAAAATGACGATGAAAATGGTGGCGGCAATGATCCTTGCTCGAATAATTTCGATCAAGCAGCGATGTTTCAAAATGTTGCAGACAATTTGATTCTTCCAGCCTACCAAGATTTAAAAACAAAAGTGGATGCATTGGAGGCTCAAACTCAACAGTTTTTGACACTTACCAATGAAAATGAATTGACTGAATTAAGAGCTGCTTTTCAATCAGCTTACCTATCATGGCAAACTGCTGCTCAATATGAATTTGGTCCTGCGGAAGAAGTTTTTCTAAGAAATAGCGTTAATAATTTTCCAGTCAATGTAAGTCAAGTGGAGTTTAATATTGAAAACGAAACGAATAATTTTGACCAACCTGATACTTACGATCAAGGATTTCCAGCATTGGATTATTTACTTTTTGGAGTTGCAGGAAGTGATGATTTAGCAGAAACGGTATCGGTTTATGTAGTCAACTCTGATAGAGAAAAATATAAAAATTATCTCAACGCCATCGTTTCTAATATTCAGGAGAAGGTAGATTTTATTTTAAATAAATGGGAAAATGGTTACCGTGAATCTTTTGTTACAAATACTGGAACGGCAGCAGGGACTTCATTGAGTTTAATCATTAATGGATGGAATCAAAATTATGAAATAATTAAAAGAGAAAAAATTGGAACACCTTCAGGTGTTTTGGATTTGAATTTTCCATTGCCAGATAAAGTGGAAGCATTTTATAGTGGAATTTCTGTACAGTTGGCAGTAGCGTCATTGGAAGCCTCCCGTAATTTATTTTGGGGTTTTGCAAATGGAACGAATAGAGTAGGATTGGATGATTTTCTTGATGAAGTAGGAGCAGAAAAAAATGGAAAATTATTAAGTACAGTTATCACAGATCAATTTACTGAAATCATAAATAGAGTGTTGGCATTGCCTGACCCACTTTCCGAAGCTATCGAAATGGATGAAACTCCTACGGTCGATGCTTATACAGAATTGGCAAAACAAGTGGTGAATATCAAAACTGATTTGCCTTCAATACTCTGTGTATCAATTACTTATGTAGATAATCCAAGTGATACAGATTAATAAGTTTTTTGACCGTGTGATTAATTCCCCAACAGGAATTATTCCACTAGTTCGTTTTCGAATATTATTTGGGGCGCTCATGTTATTTGGAGCGATCCGATTTATTCAAAACGGATGGGTCGAAAAATTATACCTCGAACCCAATTACTTTTTTAAGTTTTATGGATTAGAGTGGGCACACCCTTTTGATGAAAAGGGCATGTATATTTTGATGTCAATAATCATATGGAGTGCCACGATGGTCATGTTAGGATTTTTATATCGCATAGCCATCATCACGTTCTTTGTCAGTTTTACGTATCTCGAAATCATGGATGCGACCAATTATTTAAATCATTACTATTTGGTTTGCCTTCTTGCTTTTCTAATGATTTTTTTACCAGCACATCGATCTCATTCCGTAGATGTTTTGTTATGGAAAAAAATCAAAACCGATCGAGTAGCCAGTTGGACGATCAATATTTTGATTTTTCAATTGACCGTAGTTTACACTTGTGCAGGAATTGCCAAGTTAGATTATGATTGGTTATTTGAAGCAATGCCTTTAGCCATTTGGCTACCAGAGCATCAAGATATTCCCATCCTTGGATATTTTTTTCAATTCAAATGGATGGCATATTTGATGAGTTGGGGCGGCGCATTTTATGATTTGACGATTGCCTATTTTTTGATGTTAAAAAAAACTCGAAACTGGGCATATGCCATGGTTGTGATTTTTCACTTGTTGACATGGATGCTTTTTAACATTGGATTATTTCCATTGATAATGATTGTATCCACGCTAATTTTTTTCCCCCACCCCCTGATGAATATCGAACAAGGAACAAGGAACAAGGAATGTCGAAGTTTGACGAATAACGGTGATTCTTCCGTTTCAAAATTATTCGATAAACTTCGACATTCCTTGTTCCTTGTTCGATATTCCCACGGGCTGGCGTTGTGCTGCTGGCACTTTGGGTTTTTATCCAATTAATAATTCCCTTTAGACATTTCCTCTATCCAGGAGATGTGTTGTGGACAGAAGAAGGATATCGATTTTCATGGCGAGTGATGTTGGTGGAAAAATCTGGTAACGCCATTTTTACCTTAAAAGATCCAAAGACCAATCGGCAAACTGAAATAACAAATTCGAGATACTTAACTCCTTTTCAAGAAAAACAAATGAGCATACAACCAGATTTTATTTTACAGTATGCCCATTATTTGAAATACGAATACCAGCGAACTCATGGCATCGAAAATCCAATTATAACAGTAGATGCACATGTTGCTTTAAATGGAAAAGTCAGTCAACGATTCATTGATCCGAATGTAAACTTGGCAGAAATCAAAGATGACTTTTTTCCTAAAAAATGGATATTAACTTATGGTGAATAATTTTTTAGCCGCAGATAAACGCTGATTTTGTATGATTTTAAAACACAATATTTGACAATCATAAAAAATCAGCGTTTATCTGTTGCTAAAAAAAACATCATTCAAAATTAATTTAGTGAATAAAAGAAAAATCATATTCCTAGTTTTCCTAACAATGCTTTTGCAATTGAATGCGATAGCTCAATCTGGAATTATTTCAGGGCAGGTCGCTGATTTGTATTCGCAAGCGAAAATTGGAAAGGTGAGTGTGTTTTTGGAAAAAAATAATGAACTTATCGAGGCAGATACGGAAGGGAATTTTTTATTCGAAAATTTAAAAAAAGGAACTTACGAAATCACTTTATTCAAAGAAGGTTACACAACTAAAAAAGAAATTGTAAAAATAAAGAAGGATGAATATGTGGAAGTAATTGTATTGTTAGAAAAATTAAGTTTGGATTTAGAGGCGGTTGAAATTACTGCAAAATCAGGGCAAGAATTTGGAGTAAGAAAATTAAGAAATGTAGAAGGAGCAGCAATTTATGCAGCAAAGAAAAGTGAAGTTATTGAATTGCGAAATGTAGTCGCTAATCAAGCCACCAATAATGCACGACAAGTTTACAAAGCAGTTGCAGGAGTGAATGTTTGGGAAAATGATGGTGCAGGTTTGCAACTCAGTATTGGAGCAAGAGGACTCGATCCCAACCGTACCTCCAATTTTAATACTCGACAAAATGGATACGATATAAGTGCTGATGCCTTGGGGTATCCTGAGAGTTATTACACACCACCTGTTCAAGCATTGGAAAGAATTGAGATAGTGAGAGGTGCAGCATCTTTGCAGTATGGTTCACAGTTTGGAGGGTTATTAAATTTTGTTTTTAAAAAAGGAAATAAGAAAAAACCGATTGAGTTTACTTCTGAAAACACGGTGGGTTCATTTGGTTTGTTGACTTCATTTAATAGTTTGGGAGGAAGTGGAAAAGGTTGGAATTATTATACCTTTTATCAGAGAAAGCAAGGGGATGGATGGAGAGATTTTTCTGGTTTTGAACAGAATACCGCTTATGCAAGTCTTACAAAAAACATTTCCCAAAAATTAAAAATAGGAGTAGAGTTTACTCATATGAATTATTTGGCGCAGCAGCCAGGAGGATTAAAAGATTTCGATTTTTTCCAAAACCCACAACAGACGTTACGAACTCGAAATTGGTTTAAAGTGAATTGGAACTTAGGCGCATTGGTTTTAGATTATAAAATTTCGGATCGAACAAAGTTGAATTCTAGGAGTTTTGTTTTGTCTGCACAACGAGAGGCAGTAGGGGAATTAGGTAGAATAAATCGTCCTGACCCGATGCGAGAAAGAGATTTGATAAAAGGAAGTTATAATAATTTTGGAAATGAAACTCGCTTGATTACTCGCTACGATTTAGGGAATCAAACTTCGACTTTTTTGATAGGTGTTCGTTACTATCAAGGGCTCACCAAAACGGAACAAGGGGATGCTGATGATGGAAGTGATGCCAATTTTACCTTCCTTCCATTTGAAGAAACGGTTCAGAAATCAGAGTATGAATTTCCAAGTCAGAACATTGCCGTTTTTGTAGAAAACCTTTTTAACCTCAATCGCAAATGGACAATTACACCAGGTGCGAGATTTGAATATATCAAAACAAGTTCAGAAGGTTTCTCTCAACGACCTCGATTTATTGGAGGACAATTTCAATATTCCACTCGCTTTGAAGAGTCAAGAGAGAACCCAAGATCATTGGTTTTATTAGGACTTGGAGTAGGTTATAAAATTTCAGATGAGTTAGAATCGTACGCTAATTTTTCTCAAAATTATCGCTCGATTAACTTTAGTGATTTGACCGTTCAAAATCCAAATTTGGAAGTGGATAGTTTGTTACAAGATGAAAGTGGGTTTAATATGGATTTTGGAATTCGAGGAAATTTTTGGAAAAATCGAATTAAAATTGATGCGAGTGTTTTTTATTTAAGTTACCAAAATCGAATTGGAATTACAGAAATTATTGTTCCTGACCCAGTTGTGATTGAACGACCTGTTGCTTTCCGAACTAATATCGGAGATGCTCAAATCGTAGGATTAGAAACATATGTGGAAGCTGATATTTTGAATATATTAAATAAAAAAACAAAAGACTTACAACTTTCTGTTTTTGGAAATTTTAGTTTGATTCATGGAGAATATACCTCTGGTCAATCTGCTGTGGTCGGCAATGATGTAGAATTGATTCCACCTATTAATTTAAAAACAGGTGTAAATTTTAGATGGAAAAAATTAAGAGCAGCGTATCAGTTTACCTATGTTCAAGCACATTTTTCAGATGCTACCAATGCGGAAGCCGTAGCGGATGCCACTCGGGGAATTATCCCAACATACGCTGTTCAAGACTTAGCATTGAGTTATGATTGGAAACGGTTTCGTTTTCAAACTGGTGTGAATAATCTATTGGATGAAAAATATTTTACTCGACGTGCGGCAGGTTATCCTGGCCCTGGAATTATTCCTGCGGATGGACGTAGTTTTTATTTAACCGTTGGAATTAGTTTTTAAAACTCACGACACGAGTACAAGTTCAGAGTCAGGGTTTGACTTAAAAGTCAAGCCCTGACTTCTCAAATCAAAAAAAATCATGAATACTTCACTCACCGACAAAAGACATTTTGACCCTGACCAAAATCAGGTCGTTCTTCCTTTTGCCTTACCAATTGTTCAAGGAAAAAAAATGAAAAAGAAATGTTGCAAAAAATTTAAAAAAGGAAAGAATAGATGTAAACGTTGTCCCGGTCGGTTGGCTTGGGAAGATTAGGAAAAAATGATTGTTAGATGGTTTCGCTTCGCGATTGTTTGATTGTAATCGAATATTTTGAATCACAAGTATTCGACGACAATCAAACAATCGCGAAGCGAAACCATCTAACAATCATTTTTTCTTAGGATATTTCAAATCACTCGCCTTAATTTCTTTGTTCCATAATTCCTTTCCGTTACTATCGTGCATTCCAATTCTCAATGTACGTTCCTCACGTGTTCCAGAAATTTTTATGTGCGCAAAACTTCTTTCATTTTTCACCAAAGTACCTTTGACATGAAGCGGATTTTTTTCCGCATCTTCTCCGTAAGCACCAGACGATAGAGGCGAAACCGTCAAGTCATATAATGGATAACCATTTTCCAAATCAAGTTTAGAAAGTTCCGTATGATGAACATCACCCGTTAGAAAAATGACCCCGTTTATTTTTAATTTTTGAATACCATCAAGGATTCTTTGTTTTTCGGCAGGAGCGCAATTCGCATGACTTTCCCCTTGTTCCAAAGTATTTATAAATTGACCGCCTACTACGATAAACTTAAAAGAAGCATAACTATTTGATAGCGCATCCAATAACCATTCTACTTGTTGCTCGCCAAGAATTTGAGGATCTTCAATATCTTTTCTTTTATTAGGCGTTCTCCAATATCGATTATCTAACATGAAAAATTCGCAGTCGGCCCATTGGAAAAAATTAGTAACACCCTCATCAAAAATCCGATTTGAACTTGGGAAAAATAATTTAAAAGCTTTTTCTGTAACTCTTTTTAAAGGATAACTTCTATCCGAATTATTGGGGCCAAAGTCATGGTCGTCCCACGTTGCATAATGATGCATTCCACCTAGCATCGCTTGCATTTCAGGAGTCGAACGAGTATGCGTATATCTATGGAAAATTCCAGTTTGACTATTCCAATCCGCCTCTCTTAAATAAAAATTATCCCCTGACCATACCATAAAATCAGCATTGGTCTTTGCGATATTAGTGAAGACTTGGTAATTGCTTCCGTAGGGTTTTCCAGGACGATCATATTGAGTTTCATTGATGTAGGCACAACTTCCAGTTATAAAAGAAAAGTCAGGTGCATCATGTCGCCACAACCAAAGCGGTTGAGATTGAAACTTCAAAGGATAAGGTCTTTCGACTTTTGTATTATTAATAAAAAGTTCATAATTGTATTGTTGAGTTGGCTCTAGTTGATCCGCTAAAATATGTGCAACGAAGGCATCTTTTTTAGCAGTTAATGCCTTTTCAGTTTGAATTCTATTTTGTGGTGTTTTTACATTCCAATACTCAAAATAAACTTGAGCAGGTTGAGTCGTTTGTACCCAAAGTAAAACTTCTTTCATGGTGGAATATCCAACCATTGGTCCCGATTGTAAAAATTCTTTTTGAGCAAATAGGGTAGAAGTAGTAAAAAAGAAGAGTCCTAAAATAAGGAGGATTTTATTTTTCATGATGTTTGTTTTGAAGTACAAAGTTAGAAGTGCAAAATCAAATTACAAATGTAAGGTATTAAGATTGAGTTAATTTTCAAATTGTTCTTCAGGAGATAATGCGATTTATAGTTTTATTTTTTTCCATTCTGAATGCAACATTGCATACTGAAATTCACTTCCCCATTTTCCTTTAAAAAATATATTTTCGATAAAATGTCCTTCTTTTCGAAAACCGATAGATTCCATTAATTTGATGGAAGCGATATTTTCAACATCTACGATTTCCTTGACTCGATGTATTTTTTTTTCTTCGAAAAGGAAATACAAGATACCCAACATTGCTTCTTTTGCAAAACCCTTTTTTTGTTCCAAATGAGAAATGGTAATTCCAATTTCTGCAATTCGTGGATCTTCTTCTTGGAGTTTAATGGCGCAATCACCGATGAGTTGTTGTGTTGATTTGTTTTCAATTCCGTATTGCACCCATTCTCCTTTTTTTCCGAAAAGTTTATCTGTTTGACTTTGTATAAAAGTTTCACATTCCTTTTTATCCATCACATCAAAACCTTGATATTGAGTTACGGAGGGATTAGAACGATAGCGATGAAAATTATCCAAGTCGTTGAGTTGGAGATTTCTAATTAGAATCCGATTGGTTTTGATGGTCAATTTTTCCAAGGAGATAGTTTTTTAGTAAGAATGAATTGTAACTTTTTACACGAGTCAAGGTCTGACTTCAAAGTCAGGCTTTGACTTATGAGAATATTAATAGAAGTCAAGGCTTGACTTTGAAGTCAAACCTTGACTCGTGCTAAATGAATTTGGTGGTTACGGGGTAATAATTTCAAGAATACTTTTTAACATTGGATTTCTATTATTGGGATTCCATACTGCTAAAAGTGCTGTACGTTGTGTGATTTTATTCAATTCAATAAATTTTATTCCTTTTAAATGATCGACTTGCAACGACCTTGGAACAATAGAAATTCCAAAATTATTTTGGATTAATTTATAAATAGAACTGGAATGAATCGTGTTATGTGTAACGATAGGATCAAAGCCATTATCATCAAAAATAGACATGACTTTCTCGTAATATGATGGACTGTATTTTGGGTCAAATAAGATAAAAGACTCATCCTTGAATTGAGATAAGTTTTTGAAATTCTTAGAATCGATGGGATGATCTTTAGGTAAAACCAAACAAAAAGGTTCCTTCAAAATAGAAAAGGATGCTAAACCTCGTGGCACTCTTTCTAGCCGAACAAATCCAATATCAAGGTCGCGAGACAAAAGGTCATCAATTTGTTTTTGGTTGTCCATTTCTTTTAAACTAAAAAGAATCTCGGGATGTTTTTTCCTAAATTCTAAAAGTAATTCAGGAATTATTTTTTGCATGGCAGAACCCACATATCCAAATTTTAGATTTCCATGCAGACCATCATTGAGTAATTTGGTATGTTGAATAATATGATCGAGTTCTTTAAAGTATTTGCTTATTTCTTCTTTGAGATAAATTCCAGCCTTGGTTAGTTCTACTTTTCTTTTATGTCTTTCAAAAAGTTGGACACCAATTCCTTTTTCCAATTCTTTGATTTGCCGACTCAACCCAGGTTGTGAAATAAACAAACGTTCTGCTGCTTTTCTAAAATGTAAATCTTCTGCTACTGCTAAAAAATATCGAAGATGTCTTAATTCTAATTGGTACCTCATATTGATGTCAATTGCTTTATCACAAGGTACAGCAATGGGAATAAGGGAACAAGGGAAGACGGATTTATGATTTGAGAAGTATATCGAATACTGGAGTTTTTGACTTTCAAAATTATTCGACAAAACTTCTCAAATCATAAATCCGTCTTCCCTTGTTCCCTTATTCCCATTGCTGTACC
>CAKZSH010000315.1 GCA_937918905.1 uncultured Saprospiraceae bacterium | reverse complement strand
GAACTTGCTTTACAGCTTTTTGACAGTGGCATTTACGAAGGGCGGCTTTTATGTAGCAAAATGTTTAAGCCCAAAGATATTACAGAAGCATTGATGGAAAAATGGGTCAAGACATTTGAAAACTGGGAAATTTGCGACAGTTTCAGCATGGGCCTTTTTGCTAAAAGCGAATTGGCATTGACCAAAATATTGGAATGGACAAAAAGAACACCAGAATTTGAAAAAAGAGCAGGTTTTGCAACTATGGCTGCCTACTGTATGGCGGACAAAAAATCAGAAAATGAATTATTCGAACAGTTTTTTCCCATTATAAAACGGGAAGCCAATGACGAAAGATTGTATGTCAAAAAAGCAGTCAATTGGGCATTACGAAACATTGGAAAACGAAATATTGATTTAAATGAAATGGCAATTGATGTTGCCAAAGAGATTTTGAATTTTGAAAGTAAATCTGCAAAGTGGATTGCAAAAGATGCACTTAAAGAATTACAAAAAGATGGAGTAAGAATGTCGAATTATCCAAGGGGAAAATATAAAAAAAATCCTCTTACTAACTAAGCATGTTTTATGTGGTGCAGCCCAAAGCGTCGTATTTGGAAGAGTCCTTTAAGAACTTCAACCTATTCTAAAAGAATGGGTTGATTCTGGAAGGACTTGTTGAATTAAAATTAACATTTTAGTCCTTCGAAAACCAGTCCGCCCTACGGACGAACTTAAATTCTTGAAGGACTTCGTTTATTAAAACGACATTGTAGGCTACATCCATTTTATGTTATTGCCAAAGTGTGATAAAACTATTCCATCAATTCCATTGCTTTATTTACATCCGTAACAGGAAACTTACATACTTTATTTTGACATACGTAAATTCGGGTTTCTCCTTCAATCAATTTGTCTTTTAAGAGTTCCAAAGTACCTTCCGATTGACCTCCCAGCACTAATGCATGAGGCAAATAATTTAGCATCAATGCTTTGGATAAGGCTTTTGAATTTTCTCCCATCACAGCAACTTCATAAGGAGGATTTACAACGGTGAGATACAAACTACACCAGTTAGAATAAAAATTTGGTTGTGGATGTGTTGTTATCGTTTCAGCCATATTGTGAAGCATTTGCTTCGATTGGTCTACCCAATCAGGCACATATAAAATAGTCCCCAATTGATAAAGATTCCTTGCCATTATTGAGTTAGAACCTGGGATGACATTATCAGAAAGGACTTTTTTTCTAGCGACTAATGCTGGATCAAGATTAGAAGTATAATGAAACATTCCAGTTTTAGAATCAAAGAAATTTCGATTAGCATAGTTGGTTAATTCTTTGGCATGGTTAAGCCATTGTTCATCAAAAGTAACTTGATACAAATGAACGAATGCATCAATCAATAAAGCATAGTCATCAAGAAATGCATTAATGACGGACTTGCCATCTTTGTAATTTCTATTCAGTCGATAGTCGTTTTGTAAAGCATTTTTTACAATAAAATTTGCATTTTTCAAAGCAGCATTCAGGTAGGCTTCTTCACCAAAAGCACGATAAGCATCTGTATAACCTTTTAACATCAAAGCATTCCAAGAGGTCAAGATTTTATCGTCCAAACCTGGTCGAATTCTCTGATCTCTGGCTTTCATTAAAAGTGCTTTTGCTTCATCAATTTTATTTTGTAATTCTATTGTTGTAAGTTTAAATTTTTTGGCTACTTTTTCTTCTGACGTTCTACGATATAAGATGTTTTTTCCATGTTCCCAATTTCCCGATTTTTTTATTTCATAAAATTTATTAAAAATAAGACTCAAATCATCACCTAAAATAGAATCAATTTCTGATTTTTTCCAAACATAAAACTTCCCTTCTTCACCTTCGCTATCAGCATCCAACGAAGAATAAAAACCTCCATTTTGATCCGTCATTTCTCTTGCAATATATTCCAAGGTTTCTTCAACGACTTTTTTGTACAATGGATTTTTAGTTAATTGATATGCTTTGGAATACAAACTTACCAATTGGCTATTATCATATAACATCTTTTCAAAGTGCGGAACAATCCAATCTGCATCAACAGAATATCTTGCAAAACCTCCTCCCAGATGATCGTAAATTCCTCCAAATGCCATTTCGTCCAAAGTCTTTGTTGTGGCTTCTAAAGTTTTTTGATCTTTTGAAAAATGATGATAACTTAAAAGGAACTCATAATTATTAGGCATTGGAAATTTAGGTGCGCCTTTGCGACCACCTTTTTTGAAGTCGATATTTGTAATAAAATTTTCAGCAATTCCATTAAGTTTTGAAACTTCAAAACTTTGGTCGCTTCCATTGAGAACAATATCATCTTGCTGTTGAATTCCTTCTTGAAGATTTTTTGCGTAGCCTTCTAAATCATCAGGAGACTCTTTTTTTATTTTTACAAAATTCTCTAAAATTTTAAGCCATTCTTTTTTTGGAAAATATGTACCTGCCCAAACTGGTCTTCCATCAGGCAGAGCAAATGCATTCAATGGCCAACCACAACTTCTTCCACTTGCCAAATGACAGGCAGTCATATATACATCATCAACATCGGGTCGTTCCTCACGATCTACTTTTATGCAAATAAAATTTTCATTCATTATTTTGCTGACCGTGGTATCTTCAAAAGATTCATGTTCCATCACATGACACCAATGACATGCCGCATAACCTACACTTACAATAATCATTTTATCCTCCGCTTTTGCTTTTGCTAGTGCTTCCTCACCCCATGGATACCAGTTGACAGGATTGTGAGCATGTTGCAATAAGTAAGGACTACTTTCATTAATTAATTGATTGGTGTATTCATGCTCATTTGAAGCGGGAGTTCCTTTATGAGAAGATTTGCAGGCAGCAATTGAAATCAAGATGATGAATAAAATAAATCTATACATAATTTTTTTTTGCAAAAATAGAAAGGTTTAAGGATTGTTGAACTGTTTATATTAAAAATGCTATAAATATTTCACTAAGTAACGGTCAAATAATAAGTTCCTGATTTGGACGGAATCTTTTGTCCTCATTTTTCATTTTAATTCAGTCAAAGTATTAACTAAAGCATTTTAAACTTTTATATAAATTTTAATTTGAACTATTTTGATAGAATTTACATTATAACATATACCTAAAATAATCAAATACAGCTAATTATATTTTTTTGTATATTGGAATTATTTAAGGAAACAATTTGTTATAACAAATAAATTACCAAATTTAAAAATAATGAAACCTCCCGAAACCTGATTTAATTTTTTTATAACCCGTGAAGTATTTATTATTTAAAAGAGAAATACTTCCTCAATATTCACATTATGAACTGGAGAAGATTAAACGGTCAAAAAATCGAAATTCCAATCAAGGACGCTGTGGAAACAGCACTCGTACGTGAAAAAGAAGCTGGACATAAATTAAAAGTATGTATCGGTACCGATTCACAAGTACGTGGAAGTGTTGTTGAATTTGCATCAGTAATTGTTTTCCTTCGTGAGAAGAAAGGTGGATTTATGTTTATCAGTAATTACAAAGAAGAAAGAGAAATGATGTTGCGAGAAAGAATGATACTAGAAGTAGGTCGTTCTATTGAGGTCGCTTACGGACTTTGTGATCTTTTGGATAAGCATAATGTTGCATTGGAAGTTCATGCCGATATTAATACTGATCCTCATTTCAAATCCAACGTTGCATTGAAAGAAGCAATGGGATACATCCTAGGGATGGGATTTGAATTCAAAGCCAAACCAGATGCATTTGCGAGTTCATCTTGCGCAGATAAAATGGTTTAGTAACGGTCAAACAATAAGTTCCCGATTTAGACGAGAATATTTTGTTCTCAGTTTTTATTTTAATGAAGGATAATTGTTAATACTTTGACTGAATTAAAATGAAAAATGAGGACAAAAAGATTCCGTCCAAATCAGGAAATTATTATTTGACCGTTACTTAGACTACATTCTGAAATTTATTTTTTTTTAAAATATTTGAATCATGCTGTTGAATGACAGCATGATTTTTTTTGTACTATTGACTGATTGAAAAAAAATAAACCCGAACCATTTTTTAAAGGTTCGGGTTTATTTTTTTCCGTAACTCAAATGATAAATCTATTAGATTTTATTCTAAATGAAATCGTAAGGTGGTCCATCAATCGTCCACCGTTAACTGTCCACCGAATAAAGTCTATGGAGTAACGATTCCTCGTATATTCCAATTGACATCTACCACATTGCCTGATAACTCACGGTAAGTTTTCCATTCAGTTTCACCTTCACCTAGCATTAAGTCTCCATTGGATTTTGCAGGGCCTCTATCACAACCAATACTTCTGATTTCAGAATTATGAATTAACCGAACAACAATCCAAATATCTTCATTTTGGATTTCGATATCATCAGTTATGATATGAGTTGTCCAAGAATTGGCTGAGACTTCGCTATCAACATTTTTTTGATATAATAATGTACCAGGAGTGGTCGCATCGCCTTCTCCATAAATCAGTAATTCACAATCTGCAGGTTTATCTTGAATATAAAATTCAACTTCAGTTAATTTTTGACCTACATAATTATCTACAACGTTACTTGGAAATCTTTGTCCCGCATCAAATGTACCAGCAGGAAGGGCAGGAGCCGAATCATTGTCAGCGTCATATCTTAATTCTACTTCGCCAGCACCATCATCGTCTTTGCATGACATAAACATTAAAGAACCGCAAAGGAGAAAAAATAAAATCTTTTTCATGTTATTTAAATTTTAAATTAATTTGAATTGAATACGTATTCAAGATAATGGCAATGTATAAAATTTTCCAATCTTAAAAGATATTTAACCTAATTTTAATGGCTTCTAAATTTATGTTAAAAAGGTAAAGTTCTTTTATATATTTGGACTGATTTAATGGGATTAGTTACTTATGTGGATCAATTGTTCAATTGTAAAAAAAAATTGGGGACGGAACTACGTCCCTCAAAAACATTGTATTAAAATTTTCTACAAACAGGGTCAGTCCTAACGGACTTTAAAAAAAAGCCCATAGGGCTGTCCTCTCGATTATTCGGGATAGATGATTTACTAAAAAATAAATTAAGGGACGTAGTTCCGTCCCTGTTCTTTTACCTTTGAACTGTTGATTCGCATTACTTTTAAAAAATCAAATTTAGGTTTTATGGCGAAAAAAAAGGAGGCAAAAATATTTGGGACCTTTATTGATCGGAATATGAAAATAATTCGGAATAATTATTTAAAAGTCTTTAAAGAAATAGGAATAGATATTACTACGGAACAATGGGTTTTAATGGACTGCCTATATCAAAATAATGGAATGTCGCAAACGGAACTAGCCACCGAGAGTTTTAAAAATGCGCCTACGGTTTCTCGAATTATTGATTTGCTATGTAAAAAAGAATTAACGGAAAGATTGAGATTTGAAAATGATCGAAGACGGTATAAAATCTTTTTAACCAAAAAAGGAAAAAAAACATACGAAAAAGTTTACCCACATGTGATCGAATTACGTAATAAAGGTTGGAATAATTTATCGAATGATGATTATACCACTTTTTTACGGATTATGAATCAAATATTTACCAATTACGAAAAAAAATAAACTAAAGCATTTATATTTTTCTTGAAAAAACGAGAAAGTTTTTAATTAAATAAATATATTTGTCATGGCAACTATTATTAAGACAACTGTGTGAATAATTTCTAAAAAACAAATCAAGATATTATGTCAAATACAAAAGTAGAACTTCCAAAAGTATATAAAGATGCAGGTGATTTTATGCCGATCTTAGGAACAGATTATATCGAATTATATGTGAGTAATGCAAAGCAAGCTGCTCATTTTTACAAATCCGCTTTTGGATTTCAATCATTAGCTTATGCTGGATTAGAAACTGGATTGAGAGATCGAGAATCTTATGTTGTTGTTCAGGATAAAATTCGAGTAGTTTTGACTTCTCCATTAAGGAGTGGGTCTAAAATAGGAGAGCATATTGATAAGCATGGTGATGGTGTAAAAGTAAATGCCCTGTGGGTAGCTGATGCAACTTATGCGTACAATACTGCAATCGAGAGAGGTGCCACTTCTTATATGGAACCTGTAACAGAAGAAGATGAACATGGTAAAGTGGTACGATCTGGAATTTATACTTATGGAGAAGTGGTTCATATTTTTGTAGAGCGAAAAGAATATAATGGAGTCTTTTTGCCTGGTTATAAAGAATGGAAAACGACTTACAATCCTGAACCAGTTGGGTTAAAATTTGTCGATCACATGGTTGGAAATGTGGAACTTGGTCGTATGGATTATTGGGTGAAATTTTATCAAGATGTGATGGGATTCACTCAGATATTATCTTTTGACGATAAAGAAATTTCAACTGAATATACCGCATTGATGAGTAAGGTAATGAGTAATGGAAATGGTAGAATCAAATTTCCAATCAATGAACCAGCTCCTGGTTTGAAAAAATCGCAGGTGGACGAATACCTTGAATTTTACGAAGGAGAAGGTGTTCAACATGTTGCCGTAGCTACGGATGACATTGTAAAAACAGTTACAGCATTACAAAATAGAGGTGTAGAATTTTTAAATATTCCATCAACTTATTATGATGTGTTGGAAAGTAGAGTAGGGAAGATTGATGAAGATATTGACTCTCTAAAAAAATTAGGGATTTTAGTTGATCGAGATGATGAAGGTTATTTGTTACAAATTTTTACAAAAACCATTCAGGCTCGACCGACTATGTTTTTTGAAATAATTCAACGTAAAGGAGCAACTTCTTTTGGTAAAGGAAACTTTAAAGCTTTATTTGAAGCCATCGAAAGAGAGCAAGAGTTACGTGGTACTTTATAATGGTATTCGGAAAAGAACTAACCAATTTAACCATATCCGTATCTTCCTATTTTGGGAGGTACGGATTTTTTTATCGTAACGATTCAACATAAGTCATACACGACACGAGTCAAGGTCTGACTTTTCAAGTCAGGCTTTGACTTCTAAGAACATCAACTATAAAAAATTAAAAAATCAATAGAAGTCAAGGCTTGACTTGAAAAGTCAAACCTTGACTCGTGTCGTGTATTCGTTACAAAAAATCAAAATTTAAATCTTCTCCTCAGGAATAATTCGATCTTTAATTCCTAAATGTTTTTCAATCTCTTGTTCAAGATATCTAGCTTTAGAAAGGGTTTTAGTTCCCAATAATCTTACATGCTTTTGTCCTTCTTTTCCATTGACAATCATATATACATGGTTAAAACCAGTTCCATTAGAATCAGTTCCTGTTTTGGTATATAATTGATCTATTTCATCCACATTAAATTTTAGATCTTTATTAAATTTCTTTGGTCGCCATTTGATATCTAATAATTTTTCATCAATCGTAATATAAATCTTATTCTTTTTACTATTGGCAAACAAATTAATCATAGCTAATATCCAAAAAAGGGTTGCGCCGAATGGCCAAATGGGACTCGCGCCTTCATTTAAATAAAACATTAAACAAAAAAATATAACAATAGGTAAGAATATTAAAACGATCAGTACCTCTGCTACAGATTGAGGTTGATCTACCGTGATATCAAGATCATTTTTATATTTAAAAAGTTCAATTCCTTCTGGTCTGAGTACCTCTTGTTTTATGGTAGTTGGATTTAAAAGTTTTTCAATTTCATTTGCAAAAGGGAAAACGACATCACAACTATTGCATTTTGCAATCTTATCATTAATATTAATATTTTCTGCAATTACCTTGTTATTACAAGAAGGGCAAGATATTTTTTGAAATGTTTTTTTAGGCTCAAGGCTTAAATCCTCTAATTTTAGTTTGTATTCTTCAAGTGGTTCGTGATCCATACTTTTTGATTTTTTATAAAAATACTAAAGATTTTTGAAAAAAAATAAATCGTATGGTGAATCAAGAAAGAGGGAATGGTTTTACGTTGAGGTTAAAGGATATACGTTTTTTTTCGAATAATATTGATATTCATTTGAATCACCATCTCGAACGTAAAACGTTTTACTTCCAATGATAAACCATTAACCAGCGCGCCCATATTTTTTTCGTTTTTGTTAAAACTTTTTTAAACCAAATTAAAAAAAAAGTAATATCTTTAGGCATCAATAGGTACGTTTGGCACTTCTAAATTTTTTCAATTTTATTAATTTTTAAAAAAATACATTAGCTATGTTAAGAAAAATTTCTTTGCAGAGACTAGCTGGTATTGCCATGCTATTTCTGTTGTCTCTCACCACTACCTTTGCAGTTAATTCTGTAAAATCTCCTTTTTTTGTAGTCAAACCAGTTGAAGGAGATACACGGGTATCGTTACCATTAATTCATACTGAGGCGGACGTAAATATTGTTGGAGTCATTGCCGATGTCAAAGTGCGACAAATGTATGTCAACTCAGGATCGGTTGCAATTGAAGCCATGTATGTTTTTCCAGGTTCCTCCAAATCTGCTGTGTATGGAATGCAGATGCAAATTGGTGATCGCATCACTAGAGCTGAAATCCAAGAAAAGCAGAAAGCAAAAGCGACTTACGAAAAAGCAAAATCTGAGGGAAAAAGTGCTTCCTTATTACAACAGCATCGACCCAATGTTTTTCAAATGAATGTTGCCAATATTATACCTGGTGATACCATAATTGTTGAATTAAGTTATACAGAATTATTGACTCCAGAGAATGGAATTTATGAATTTGTTTATCCTACAGTTGTTGGGCCTCGATACGCTTCCAAGTCTGATTTGGTAAATAATACTTGGGTTAACAATATGTACACGCAGGAACAAACTTACGAAGCTGCTGCCAAAACTCATACTTTTGACATCAATGTACATGTGGAGGCAGGACTCGAAATAGCATCTATTAGTTCAACTTCACATGAGGTTGATATTGTTAAAGAATCTTCTGCCAATGCAGAAATTGGTTTGTCAGGTGGAAAAGGATACGAAGGAAATCGAGACTATATTTTAAAATATCAATTGGCAGGAGAGCAAATTAATTCGGGAATGTTGTTGTTTGAGGGAGAAGAAGAAAATTTCTTTTTGATGATGATGCAGCCGCCTAAACGAGTTGCTCCTGAAGAAATTCCTCCGAGAGAATATATTTTTATTGTAGATGTTTCAGGTTCGATGAACGGTTTCCCAATCGAAATTTCTAAAAAATTAATAAAGGAATTAATTACTTCATTGCGTCCTACGGACAAATTTAATGTACTCCTTTTTGCAGGGTCATCAGAGATGATGGCTGAAGAATCAATTCCTGCCACAAGAGATAATTTACGGAGAGCTATTTATACTTTGGAACAAAAAAGTGGGAGTGGAGGAACTGAAATATTGCCTGCGCTTAAACGAGCAATGGACTCACCAAAACAAGAAGGTTACTCTCGAACCATAGTCATTGCTACTGATGGTTTGGTTACTTTGGAAAAGGAAGCATTTGATCTGATTCGTGAAAATTTAGGAGAAGCGAATGTCTTTCCTTTTGGAATTGGTACATCAACTAATCGATTTATTATTGATGGATTAGCACATGCAGGACAAGGAGAATCTTTTTTGGCAACCACTAAGAAAGAGGCCGAAGAAGCAGCTACATGGTTTAAAAAATATATTGAATCTCCTGTGTTGACGAATATCAAAACTTCGTTTGCAGGAATGGAAGTGTACGATGTTGAACCTAAAAGTACTCCAGATGTTTTTGCGGAACGACCTGTGATTGTTTTTGGAAAATACAAAGGAAAACCTTCTGGTAAGGTGACAGTCAAAGGTATTTCTGGAAAATCTCCTTATCAAATGAACCTTAACTTAAGTGATTATAAACCTACTGCTGAGAATGAAGCGTTAAAATATTTATGGGCAAGACAAAGGATTACAATTCTTTCTGATTACACTAAATTAGATCGTTCGGTAGATCAAAAAACAATTGCTGCCATTACTGACTTAGGAATAAAATATAACTTGATGACTGATTATACTTCTTTTGTAGCAGTCGATCATCAAGTGCGAGATATTCCAAAACGAGCCAATAATCTTGCTCCCAATAAAGGTGATGAATCCTTATTGTCAGATAGAACTTATGCGATGAATTCTTCCCTCGAAAGTAGCATTAATGCATTTAGCTCACCAAGTGGTAGCGGTGGGGCTGTACCAGAACCAAGCGAATGGGCACTTATCATCATGCTTTTTATATTTTCTTTTTGGTTGTTTAGATATAAAAGTCGATAATGACTTTTGAAAAATATAAGCCATTTATAGCCCCATCAATTTTGTTATTGATGGGGTTATTAGCATCGTTACCCACGCTGCAATTTTATGCACAAGTCAATGGTATGTGGTTATCGTATGTTGGTATGTTGTTTTTACCATTGGTATTTTACATTCAAGAACCAGGCAAATTGTCCTTACGATTTGCAGGTCTTGTTGGACTTTGTTTGGGGGTGTTTATTTTTATTCCATCGCATCTTATTTTACTGTTTGCATTTTACTGTTTTTGTTTTTTAGTGATCGAAAGTTTTATTGGAAAATTAAATCGATTGGCAATGGTGTTGATGGTTTTGGCTTCGCCTATTGCTTATTATTTGTTTGAAGTATTTGGATTTCCTATTCGATTGATGTTGACAAAATGTGCGACTTGGATTTTAAATTTTGCAGGTTTTCCATATCAAAGCATGGGAAATGTTATCGAGATAAATGGAACCGCATTTTCAGTTGATCCCGTATGTATGGGTTTAAATATGGTGATGACCTCCATGCTTGGAAGTTTGATTTTAATTAGTTTTTTTGAAAAAAATAAAAAACAATATTTTACGAATGTAGGATTATTGTTAAGTGTGGGTTTGACTTTAGGTTTGGTTGTTTTTGCCAATTTGTTTCGAATTATTTTTATCGTTCTTTTTGAAGCAGCACCTGAAACCACTTTACATGAAGTTATAGGTTTGGCTGCAATGATAGTAGCCGTGTTTTTTCCCTTGTATTTTTTTCTTCCAAAAATTTCTAATTATTTTTCAACTCACAAGGTGACTCCAAGTCACCTTGTGAGTAAAGACAAATCAAATGTAAATATATTGTTAAAAAGATCACTTCTGGGAATCCTTTTAGTCAGTTTGTTTTTTGCTAATCAAACTCATCCAACAGTTGTCAAAGAAGTTTTAGATGCGAAAACACGCAATGTGAAAATTGAAGGTTATCAAAAAGATATTTTAAAATTTGCGAATGGTTTGGAAGTAGTTTCATTGGAAAATGATCGAAGTCTTGTTTACATTAAACCTCAATACGAATATCGAATTACTAATCACAGCCCTTTGATTTGTTGGCAAGGAAGTGGTTATGAAATCAAAAATGAGAATACGATTGAGGTTGGAAAATATGAAATTTTTACTGCGGAATTAATCGGGCCTTATGATAAATATTATACGGCATGGTGGTTTGATAATGGTAAAAATAAAACGATTGGGAATTTTGATTGGAGGTGGAAAGTATGGCAAGGGGAGGAGTCCTTTCGATTAATTAATGTGAGTTGTAGGGATTTCTCACAATTGTATATGGAAGTGGAATGGTTGATAGATCAGGATTTATTTTAAACTTTCACGTACCACGACTCAGAGAGTCGTGGTACGTGAAAGCTGTTGACTAGTTGAAATTCAGGTAACCCTCTAAGACCCAACCTTGTTGACCATCATAATCAATCAAAGCCCATCGAGAATCTTTTCCATCCAAATTAATAGAATGTTGCGAATATTCAACAACATACACACGGGAAGAATCAGGAATTCTCATCTCGTTGACAGGAGCACCCAAATCAGGTTCTGCTCTCAATGCAAGACTCCCCCCCATGCTATTTGTGATAGCAACTACTCGATCATTTTCAAAAGAAGGAGGAGCGGATCTTGGAGTAACTACTTCATAATCAGCATCTTGACCAAATACTTCTGACTCATCAGAATATGAGGTGGAAGTATTAGGTTGTGCTTCATGCTTATTGATAAGGTCACTCAATTCATCAAAAATAGAAGAATCTGCAGTTGGAACATTTGGGTCAGCTTCATTTTGACGTTGTACCTCATATACTCTTTCCTTTAATTTTTCTACAGCTTCTGTTCTTCGCTCTGGAATTGGATCATCTTCCTCACAATCTGTATTATTTTTTACATCTTCAATTGCTTCTTGAATACTATCGAAAATAGTTCCAGGTGCAGTTTCCACATTTGGATTAGCACGATTCTTATTTTGAACTTTATTTGCTAACTCTTTTAATACACTAAATAATCCCATAGGATAGTTGTTTTATTTGTTAAAAAAAATATTAAGAAATTAGGTTGATTGGAGTGATTCGTAAATTTACAAAGTGATTTTTATTTGTACAAATTCTTTTTTTTAATGTGTTAATGTGTATATAGGTGTTAATGTTGTCGAATACTTTTGATACTTTTAAAATCAAGGGGACTACCTCGAAAAGATTGCTATCTGATTTATTGATTCTTAACCGTCGGATGTAAATCCGACTCTCTCGGTCGAATAATATTGATTTTAAAACATTTATAATCAAGAGTTTAGATCATACGTTTTTTGATGAGAGAGTCGGATTTACATC
>CAKZSH010000314.1 GCA_937918905.1 uncultured Saprospiraceae bacterium | reverse complement strand
TTTTGAACTTTTTCCTGATTCTATATTCTGCTTTGCATCTGCTTTTTCTGCAGCAGTCAATTTTACTCGATATTTTTTCATCTTTGTTTTTGATTCAAAGATAAACATTACTCGTCATTTTTTAATTGACAGAACACTAGTGTTTGACCAAGTAAGAAATGACGGGATGTAATTATTATAATCGTAGCCGATAAATAATAACATCCTGTCATTTCTTATTTGGTCAAACATTAGTATCTAAAACGGATACCCAAAAAGCATCTGTTTCTATTTTTTACCAGCCTAATAAATATCCAAAAATCAAAGGCGCAACAATTGTTGCATCTGATTCAATTACAAAAGTAGGAGTGTCCACGTCTATTTTTTCCCAAGTAATTTTCTCATTGGGAACTGCTCCTGAATAAGAACCATAACTTGTTGTGGAATCTGAAATTTGACAAAAGTAAGACCAAAAAGGAGTGTTTTCTAATGCCATATCTTGTCTCAACATTGGTACTACACAGATAGGAAAATCACCTGCAATTCCACCACCAATTTGGAAAAATCCAACTCCTTTGCCTCCTGCATTTTCTCGATACCAATCTGCTAGAAACATCATATATTCAATTCCAGATTTGACTGTAGAAGGCTTGTATTTTTTCATCATACAATGAGCTGCAAACATATTTCCAGTAGTCGAATCCTCCCAACCTGGGCAAATGATTGGAATGTTCTTTTCACAAGCTGCGACCATCCAAGAGTCTTTTGGATCGATTTGCATATACTCATCCAACGAACCACTTCGAATAATTTGATATAAATATTCATGTGGGAAATATCGTTTTCGTTCCTTTTTTGCTTTTGACCAAACTTCAATTAATTGATTTTCAATTCGACGCATCGCCTCTTCCTCTGGGATACAGGTATCGGTCACTCGATTATAGTGCTGGTCTAACAATGCTTTTTCATCGGCAGCATTGAGGTCACGATAATTCGGAATTCGTTTATAATGTTGATGTGCTACAAGGTTGAAAATATCTTCTTCCAAGTTAGCGCCAGTACAAGTGATGATATGAACTTTATCTTTACGAATCATTTCTGCAAGAGAGATTCCCAACTCCGCAGTACTCATTGCTCCAGCCATCGTAATCATCATTTTATGACCTTTTTTGAGTTGGTCTTCGTAACCTTTTGCGGCATCTACAAGGCTTGCTGCATTGAAATGTCGATAGTGTTTTTTTAGAAAAGAAGTGATTGGTTTTTTCATGAATTTATTTTTTTTGAAGACTTCTTAAATCAAAATCAAATACGGTGGTCTCACCGTATTTAATTTTTAATTTTGATTGCCATTTTTGATTTTGATTCAAAGAGTTATTTTAAAAATTTATAGCTCAACATTTTATAATATAATTTCGCTGCTAAAAAATCAGGGGCTTTATTCTCTGGATTTGGAGCGAGTTCCACAATGTCGAATCCGACAACATTTTTTTCTTGGAAGACTTGTTTTAAAAAATTAATCAAGGGATACCAAGTCATACCTCCAGGTTCAGGCGTTCCTGTGGAAGGCATAATGCTTGGGTCAAAAACATCCAAATCCAAAGTGATGTAAACATTATCGGTCATTTGATTGACTGCTTTTTCCATCCAATTTTTTTTGCCATGTATATTTTGAGCGAAATAGCATTTTCTTTTTTTCAAATATTGTTTTTCAGATTTGTCCATACTCCGAATTCCTACTTGAATCAAATTTGTATTTTGCGAAGCGTCAAAAACGGCGCAAGCATGATTGTATGGAGTACCACCGTATTCGGGTCTTAAATCAGTATGTGCATCCAGTTGCAGTACCGTTAGATTCTCAAAATGCTCGTAGTAAGCTTTGATAAGTCCAATACTGATAGAATGTTCTCCACCGAAGAAAGTATTAAATTTTCCTTTTTCTAACAATGCTTTTGCATGTTCGTAAGTAGCTTGGAACATAGCTTCAGGACTACTGTTTTCTAAAATAGGATTTTCAATAACAATACCTTTTCGAAAAACTTCACTACCCGTTTCGATGTCGTAGATTTCCATATTTTCGGCAGCTTTAAGAAAAGCATCGAAGCCTTTGTCGGCACCTTTTCCCCAAGTACTAGTTCCATCGTAGGGGATAGAAGTGAGGGTGATTGCTGCTGTTTTGGGATTGGCGAATGCTTCTGGTATTCCTGCAAATGTTTTGTTATGATTCAAAATATATTTTGTTTTATTTGTAATGATTTAGCAAAGCTGAATGGTTTTATTTTTCAACGCAGAGTCGCAGAGACGGGGAGATTTTTTCTTTGAAAAATTTAAAAACCTCTGCGTCTTTGCGGCTCTGCGTTGAAAAATAAATTGGCGTAAGCCAATTAATATCCTAATATTTTCAACATATCCTCTGGTTGTTGCTCTTCTCGATAAACTTGGGAAACAAAATTTCCAGTTTTATCCCTATCAATCACAATCAATTTAGGGGAAGGAATTAAGCAATGTTTGATACCTCCGTAACCACTTATTGCATCTTGATACGCACCCGTATGGAAGAAGCCGAGATACAAAGGTTCTTTATCATCGTTCTCATGTTTGGGTAAATGTATCTGTTGATTGAGTTCGTCAGAGTTGTAGTAATCAGAATGGTCGCAACTAATTCCACCGATATTGACCCGTTGATATTCTTTATTCCATTTGTTGATAGGTAGCAAAATAAATTTTTCCAAAATACTCCAAGAGTCAGGAATCGTATTCATCAAACTGTTATTGATGATATACCAATGTTCTGCATCACTTTGTTTTTTATGTTCCAAAACTTCGAAGATAACTGCACCACTTTCGCCTACCGTATATTTCCCAAATTCTGTAAAAATATCAGGCTCTTGAATCCCTTCATTTTCGCAAGTCTCTTTGATGTTTCGGACAATTTCATTCGCCATGTATTTATAATCATACTCAAATCCTAAGGTGTTTTTTATAGGAAAACCACCACCTAAATTTAAGGCACGTAACTCAGGACAAAGTTTTTTTAACTCCACAAACATTTTCAATCCTTTCTGAAATTCGCCCCAGTAATAGAAATTATCTTTAATGCCAGAATCGACAAAAAAGTGAAGCATTTTGAGTTCAAGGTTTTTGTTTTTTGAAATATTATTTTTAAAAAAATCTAAAATTTCAGAAGGTCGAATACCAAGGCGAGAAGTGTAATAATCAGATTTGGGTTGCAAGTCTGTTGCCATCCGAACACCTATTTTTAACTTCCTATCCAACGATGCAATACGTTCTAATTCCCGCATACTATCCAAAATAACAATACTGTTTTTAAATCCTAAATCATTGACTTTCAGTATTTTAGAAATGTAATCTTCTGTTTTGTACCCATTGTGAACTAGGACTGTAGAGGTGTCAATCTTCCCTTGTTCAAATAATTTGATAATCAAATCAATATCAAAACTCGAAGAGGTTTCGAGGTGTACGTCATGTTTTACCGCCTCGGAAATAACATGTTGAAAATGACAACATTTAGTACAATAGCAATAGTAGTATTTGCCTTTGTAGCTATTAGATCGCATCGCTTTTTTAAATAAATTTTTTGCTTTTTTGATTTGGTCGCCAATCTTAGGGAGGTAGGAAAGTTTAAAAGGCGTACCGTATTCTTCAATTAAATATTGTAACGAGACACCGTGAAAATAGAGGTAACCATCTTTGATGTCAAAGCCTTCTTGAGGGAAATAATAAGTTTGTTCAATTAAATCGGAATAGGTGTTTTTCATTATTGCTTGCCTTTTCTATTTTTTTTCTGGTTAAAAAGGGTACAATATTGAGAAAGGAATCTGAAGAAAATCTGAATTTTTAAATGCCTAAGTGTAATTTAATTTTACTGTTTTTTTTGGATTGATTTATTCAGAATTTATTCAATATTGATGCTTTGATTTGCATCTCAAATTTATAGAACTGAAAAAAATAAACTCAACAAATTTTAAAAAAATGGCTATTCAAAAGAATTTACCTCATGTACCCAAAATTACTTCTCTTTCTAAAAAAGACAGCACTAGAACTGTGGCAGAATTGAAGAGAAAATATAGACATCTACCGCTTCATTTTTTATTTGGAATCGAAAAAGAGATTGATTATCAATGCCCTTCATTGGACGAATATATGATGCAATTATATGAAATTAAGACAGCACTTGAAAAAGTCAGAAAATGTAAAAGTTTGGAAATGGCAAAAATCCATGCAGCAACAGCGTTACATTCTATTTCCACTTTGCCAGATGATATAGATCTCAATACTCGTACTAATTTTGAAAAACTAAGAAAAACAGCAGATGACTGGAAACGCCTAGCAATTGACGCTATTAATGAAACTAAAAACCCAGCTAAATTTATTAAGATCTGACCTAGTACATCGTTTATTTTATTAATTTTTGAAACCTATGGGGTGACTCTCATAGGTTTATTTTTTTATTCCTAAATGAATAATTCGACCACCATCCATATTAACAGGATTGGAGCTTTTTCCAATCACTATGCCATCTTCAGGCGAGTAATATTTTTTTAAAACATCACCAAACGGATTTCTTACTACCCCTATTAAATCTCCTTTTTTTATTTCTTGGGTAAGGTTAACTGGAATTTCTAACAATCCTCCTACATCCACATAAATCCAAAATGATTTTTTACAGCTGACAGGTTTGTTATTAAAAATTTCGATAGGTGAGTCTACCATTTTTAACCAACGCATTAAATTGTACATCCCCTTTACACCTCGTTCAATCATATCTGTTTGATACACTTGTGGATTACCATATTCAACGGTAATCGTAGGTATACCTCTGATCATAGCTTCTGCTCGGAAGGTGCGTAACATCGGTAGACCATCACCTGTGGAAGGAATACCTTTGCTATTGAGAATAATATCACAGTCTTGCAAATACGCCATTTGGGCAATAGTATCATTGCGTAATTCTGCTCGAACGTAAAGTGAATTTAATCTTCCAAAACTTGCAGTATGCATATCGACGAGGTAATCAAAATGTGGTAGAATCTTCTCTTTAATTTTGTAAACATATTGTTGAGAACGGTTGCCTTTTTCTTTTCCAGGGAAGTTTCTATTCAAATCTTCTTCATCTACAAATCTTCTACGATCTCGGTCAATACTCACCACATTCAAGCCAGGTACTCCAATCAAAGTCCCTTTAATTTTGGTAGCATCTATGTCCTTAAAAATATTTTGAATAATTGGAATACCGTTGAGTTCATTGCCATGAATCGCTGCTACCATACCCAAGGTCGGGCCTTCTTCCATTCCTTTAGCTACAATTATGGGCACAAAAACGGGTTGCCCCAAACCATTATTGATTAGATGTAAATAGTATTTGTTCACTTTCCCCTTAGGCATATTTTTAAGGTCAAGCGTCTGAATGATCTGAATATCATTTTGTCCCATCATTATATTTTCAAAAGTGAAAAATGATAAAACAACAAGAATTAATATTTTTTTCATATTTAATGTCTGTATTGGTAAATATAAATAGGACGCAAAATAATTAACTCAAGTTGCGGATGAATTTGATTGAAGATATTGTATTTAAAAAATTGTATTGGGATGATGTGTATTGGGTATTGAGAATGGTTCGTAGTCCCAATATTTAATACCCACAATCTCAAATCAAATTATCCGCAACTTGAATTAATTATTCATTCTGAAATAAATTTGAATAAAAATCAGTCTTATTCATTTCTTCAAGTTTTCTACAGAATTACCCCTTTACCTTTGATGAAATATTTTTTTAATAATATTGCAACTTATAAAAAGAAATAAGATTAATTAGTATATCTGAAAGAAGTGTTTCTTCAAAATTTAAGCGTTAATTTACAATACTAATTTACAATAATGTATAAAAAATTAAATTAAAATATTTTCTTAAACAGTTATCCAAAAACGATATAAGAAAATATGATTCTGAGAAATTCTTAAAGAATTATTAACAATAAATCTTTCTAATCTTATTTGTCTTCTGTCATCGTTTTATTAAGCGTTGAAAGCCTATGGAATGATTTTCCATAGGCTATTTAATTTTTTGATAGAACTGATTTTATACCAAATTTAAATTAAAATTTGATTTCAAAATTTATTCAGATTTAAGAAACAAATTTGTTTTCTAAATCAAATTATTATTTCATTTTTAAAATTTAAAATGATGATACATCCATCAACGAAATTAAAATTTATTAGTGAGGAAGTTGGTTACGGAGTCGTGGCCACTAAATTTATTCCTCAAGGAACTATTACTTGGGTTTTAGATAAACTAGACCAAGAATTTAGTCCATCTGATTTTCAAAATTTAGAACCGATTTATCAAGACATTTTAGACACCTATACTTTTAGAAATAACCAAGGAAATTTTATTTTATGTTGGGATCATGGAAGGTATGTTAATCACAGCTTTAATTCTAATTGCTTGACAACAGCATATGATTTTGAGATTGCTATTCGAGATATTCAAGTAGGAGAGCAGTTGACAGATGACTATGGCTATTTAAATATTTCAGAACCATTTCGAGGAATAGATGAAGGCACCAAAAGGAAAGTCGTTTATCCCAATGATTTGCAGAAGTATTATAAAGTATGGGATAAAAAATTGAAGAAAGTATTTCCAATGATCACTAATTTGGATCAGCCGTTAGGTAAATTAATTTCAAAAGAAACCTGGAAAGAAATAGAAAATGTATCTCAGTTTAAGAAACCGATGGAATCCATTCTCAGTAATTATTTTGCACATTAATTTTTAAAAAAAAGACCTAATCCAATTTTAGAATTAGGTCAACTAAATACCAAATAACATAACTAAATCTATAATAATTATTTTAGAATTTGAGACTTGAGGAAATTACCTGTTTCATCGAATGTTATCAAATGATTTGTAATTTCTGTCTCTTCATCCTCATCTTCAGATACCTTCTCTACTTCAATTAGAACTGAGAATTGAGTCCCCAAAGAGGTTGTTATTTTTTCTGCGGAAAGTAGGGGAGGGAATTCATACTCCTCGTTTAAGTATGAAATAATTTCTTCTGATAAATCTTCTTCGTAAAGCTCTGTCACCGTTTTTTCCCAATTTCCAGATTTGTCAAAGGAGCAAGAAATGGCATAATCCTTATCCATGAAATTCGCGGTATAAATACCGTTTTCCATCATCCATGTCACTTCTGTCGCATCGGGAAATTTTGTTTTAAATGCATTGTTAACTTTTACAGGAACATCAATTCCGTTTCCGAAAACGATAGCAACGAGGGCTAATGAAAAAAACAAAACGCTCATTAATTTTTTCATTTTGATAAATGATTTTAAATGTGAATAATAAGTATACTGAATTTTTAAACTTTGAAGTTTTTTAAAAATTCATTAATTGGCTGCAAGTGGAAAATTTTACCCTGAACTGCGTTAAGGCATTGCCTATTCTTTTTGCCTTGTTCAAAATAAAATTTTATCGCTTTTGTCTAATCATGAATTCTTAAACAACTTCTTTAAAAAAGTCTATTTTTTTGATAAAAAATCCAGAAGAAAGTTAGTTGAGCTTTCCTCCGGATACCTGAATACAAGATGAGAAAGAAAAGTTTTTTATCATTCTTCAATTTTATCCAACCTGAACGTAGATTCTTATAAATTGAAATTTACAGTTTATTTAATATGGTTTGATTGCTTAATAGAAGTAGTATCATTTTCCTCTTCTTCCTCCATTATAAGTTTATTTGTTTTTGAGGGTCAGCTTATTAGAATCAAAGAAAGAAGAACTAAAATGATTAAGAAAAACCAATCTTGTTTTTTCATTCTCTATAAGTTTTATAAAATTTAAAAATTAAATTAATACAACCAAAATGCAGCATTCAAATTGAATTGAATGCTGCAACAATAATCGACTAAAAAAGACCAAGAAGGAATAACCCACGACAGCTAGAAACTTCTTGGAATACCTGATTATTGAAAGTTATTTTTTAGTCTTAGTCGATGTCTTGGCTGTTGCTTTCTTTGTTTTTGCCTTGGCTGTTGTTTTTTTTGCTGCCTTTGGCTTGCTTGCTTTTTCTGTTTTTTTCATGTTGATAATAAGTTAAATTGATTATAAATAATTAATTGTTTTGCTTAAAAAAAACGCTTTAAATAAAGTTTTTGATTAGCATAAATTATACTACAAAGCAACAGGCAAATTCTGAATTGATTCTGAATATTTACGTAATAAAAAAAAAAAATTCTACAGAATTTCTTCAAAATTGAATTGGTAATTTGCAATCAGAAATAAGAGTTATTTTTCCAAAATGAATGTTCTTTTATGTGGAAAAAGGGTGTATCAACTGCACCTTTTTTCTTTTCTTTTCTGTTTTTTGCATAGGCAAAAGTTTTTGTGGACAAACCCAAAAAATCTTTAGGCATAGGAAAAAGTTCTATCGGTTGAGGAAAAATTCCACGGAATTTTTCGCTTTAGTAGTTTATACTTGGATACTGGCGGATGAAATCCGTAATTTAAATTTATGTAGTACTGCAAGTGCTAACGAGCAACATTCTATTTATTTAAATGAGGTTTTGCATTAAAAGCAGGAAAGGTTTTGATGGGGTAGAATGGTTTTTTCGAAATTGTTAAAAGCAAAAGCGCCATTCGAATTTAAATCTCGGATGCCACTTGGTTCGTGAAGAGGCTTTGCCTCGATATGTAGCATCCATTGAGTCTCTAGATTTTGAGTTCTATTTTTTTGTTCTATAAGGTTCAGGCCAGATGCTTGGGAATTGTACACACCAGGCAGATTCATGGCGCGAACAGGATATTGGGTTTAAAACTCACCTTTGGAAGTTTCTCTTTACCACTATTGTTATTTGTAGTAATTGTTATTTGGCTGATTCACGATTGTACACCTTATGGGCATCCATGCGGAGGTGGTGATTCATAGACCATGTCACATCATTAATCAAAAAAAATATTTTTGATTTCTTTTTTTTATCCTTGAAAATTGTGACAAAGTTGGAATGGTGTTTGATTTTACCAAAGCATCATACAAATAGTTTCTTTATTAAAAAATGAACTATTTTGTTTCCTTCCCATTTTATAATTCTTACAAAAAACAACCTAGCCATACTTTATTTTTACAACATTGTTATTCTATACTCACTCCCCTTTATAATTATTACATAACCATTTACCGACAACCAACATGCATTTAAATTTAAATTCCAATCCATCAGGTTTGTTAAAAACCATTTTCTTTTTTTGTTTTTTATTTATGTTTAATGGAAATATTTTTTCTCAATCAGCAGTAAAAAAAATGATTGGGAAAAAAACTGAAGCATTAAAAAAAGTAAAATCTAAAAACCCTTTTACTGGATCTCCAAATAAAATTGACAAAGTAGATAAAGCAATTAAAGGAAAAAAAGAATGGCTAAATATTGACCCTGATTTTAGCAAAAAAATAATTAAAGGAAAGGATGAATTATTAAAAATGACCATTCCAATTAAAGGAAACAAACCTTTACAACTTGAATTGCAAAAAGTAGATGTCCTTACGGAATCATTTAAATTAAATGCTGTATCCAATAAAGACCAAGCAATAGATAAGGAGATGGGATCATTTTATTGGGGAGTAGTAGAAGGATACGAAAATTCTACGGTAGCCATTAATATCTTTAATGAAGAGGTTTCTGGTACGATTGATACTGGCGAGGAGACTTTTACTTTAGCAAAAATTGAGAATACAAATTCCAACAAATATATTTTGTATCAAGAAAAAGATTTGGAAGAACAACCTACATTATCTTGTTCTACTGGAGATATAAAAGAAGATTTAATAGATCAAGTAGAAACTCAAGCAAAGCTTAATCCTAATCCAGATAATTGTGTAAGATTATATGTTGAAGTAGATTACGATTTATTTAGCCACTTTGGTAGTGTTGCTGCTACTTATAATTATATCGCAGGAGCATTTAGTCAAGTTGGGATTTTATATGCAAATGAGTCAATCAATATTACCTTAAATCAAGTATTAATTTGGGATACTGAAGATCCATATACAGGACCAAGTACAAGTAATTATTTAAACCAATTTTCTGCTGCAGTTAGTGGAGGATTTAATGGAGACCTTGCTCACCTTGTGGGAACCAAAGGTGGAGGTGGAATTGCTTACTTGAATGCACTTTGTGGTAATAAAAAAACTGCTTATAGCGGAATTAATACCAGTTACCAAGATGTTCCTTCTTTTTCTTGGACGATAAAAGTATTAACACACGAACTAGGTCATAACTTGGGCTCTCCTCATACACATGCCTGTAGTTGGAATGGAAATAATACCCAAATTGATGATTGTGGAAATATTTACACTAATAGTACATCAGCTTGTTATGATGCAGAAAATCCAATCATTCCTCAAGAAGGTGGAACCATAATGAGTTACTGTCATTTGAATAGTGTAGGTGTAGATTTCAGTCTAGGATTTGGACAGCAACCTGGTGATCTTATTCGGAATAATGTTTATGCCTCAGCATGTCTTTCAGCATGTGAAGAGTGCCTTGAAGTAGGAAACTCTTGCGATGATGGAAATCCTTGTACGATAAATGATGTTATTGATTCTTATTGTAATTGTACAGGAATTACTACCCCTGATAATGATCAAGATGGATTTTGTGGAGCTAATGATCCTGATGATAATGATCCATGTGTTCCTACTTCTTGTGATAATTGTACATTAACTACTATTTCGATTACGGGCGATCAATATCCTGGAGAAACAAGTTGGGAAATTGTAGATGCTAATGGTGTCGTATTATTTAGTGGTAATGGGTACACAGGTACTCCAGCAACTGAAATTAGAGAAGTGTGTATTCCAGATGGTTGTTATGATTTTATCATTAAAGATCAATATGGAGATGGCATGTGTTGTACTTATGGAAATGGCAACTATTCAGTAACTGATGATACTGGAAATGTAATAGCTTCAGGAGGCGAATTTGGTACTGCTGACATGACCGCTTTTTGTTATGATAATACTTCGGGAGGTTGTACTGCAGAAACACCATGTGATGATGGTAATGCCTGTACCACTAATGATGTGCTTGATGCGAATTGTAATTGCGCAGGAACTATTGCGGATGCAGATAATGATGGTGTGTGTGATGCGGATGACATTTGTCCAAATGGAGACGATAGCATAGATACTGATGGAGATGGTACTCCTGATGCTTGTGATGATTGTAGTATTATTCCAGGAACAAGTTGTAATGATGGGGATGATTGTACGACCAATGATATTTATGATGCCAACTGTAATTGCGTAGGAACTTTTGCAGATACTGATAGTGATGGAGTATGTGATGCAAATGATCTTTGTTCAAGTGGAGATGACAATATTGATACAGATGGTGATGGCATCCCAGATGCTTGTGACAATTGTTCAATAGCTGCTGGCACATCTTGTGATGATGGAAATGCTTGTACGACTGAAGATGTTTATGATGCGAATTGTAACTGTACAGGAACTTTAGCAGATGCAGATAATGACGGAGTGTGTGATGCAGATGATATCTGTCCTAATGGAAATGACAATATAGATACAGATGGTGATGGCACGCCTGATGCTTGTGATGATTGCAACTTTCTTCCTGGTACATCTTGTGATGATGGAGATGATTGTACTGATGGAGATCTTTATGATGCAAATTGTAATTGTATAGGAACTATAGCGGATGCGGATGCTGATGGTATTTGTGATGGAGATGATATTTGTGCAAATGGAGACGATAATATAGATACAGATGGAGATGGGATTCCTGATGCTTGTGATTTTGATTGCGATGTGCAAACAGTTCCATTTATTGTAGGAGAGTTGGTTCATCAAGGAACAGGAGCAACTAGTACTACAATGATATTTACAGAAATGACTAGAGAGGTATCTTTTGTAATATCTGAATTACATTCAAAATTGAATGGCAAAACTAAAAATAGATTTATTGATAAAGTGGAGATTACTTATATCAATGAATCAGGCAATACTGTAAATTATGGAACTTTCTTAGGTAGAACAGAGAATACTATTCAGGTAAATATTTCAGAAGGTGTTCAATCTATAACTATTTCACTTTCTGATGATTATGATGGAGATGCAACTAGTCCGCTTAGTATTTCATTCTCATCTGTTTCTTTATGTGCTCCTCCATGTGCAGATGATGATAATGATGGTGTTTGCAATGTTTATGACCAATGTATTGAATCCGATGATAGAATAGATGAAGATGGAGATAATATCCCAGATGGCTGCGATGATTGTTTTGATGTAGTGACGCCATTCTCTATTCCTCAATTGACACATTCAGGTACAGGTAATACACAAATTACGGTGGAACTTGGAGGTCAAGAAAATCCAATATTTACAATTAGCGAATTAAGTGCTAAGGAAAATGGTAAACCAACTCAAAAGCATATTGACGCAGTAGAAGTTAGATACATAGATACTGATGGTAATGATTATTATTACCAAACATATAGTGGAGCTAATCAAAATACTGCAGAAGTTTCTTTGATGGGAAATATCCAAAGTATTACAGTAATACTTAGTGATGACTTGGATGGAGATGGTACTGATTTAAGTGTAAGTTTATCAGATGTTACGGCTTGCGGAGCACCTGCTTTAGGATCACCAGAAGCTTCCATTCAATTTGTTGAAGAGGAAACAATGTTAAAGGTTTATCCAAACCCAACTTCTGGTAAATTCATAGTACAATTTGATTCTTTCAAAGGTCGAGATTATGAAGTGGTAGTAACTGATGCCTTTGGATTTGAGCATTATCGAAGACCAATGACTGCTGATACAAAAAATACTACAATTGGAATTGATAGTCAAAGATGGCAAGAAGGAATGTATTTTGTTTGGTTGAAAAATAGCAAACAAAAATTACAAGTGAAACGTGTGGTGATTGCAAAAGAATAAGTAAAAAAAACTGTTAACCACTCCTCCCTAAGGGTTCAAGATAATAAATCTTGAACCCTCTTTTTTTTAAGGGGAGTGTTCATGAATGTGTGTATTTGAACAAACCACATGAATTCATTTAGAACCACTTATTTTAACAATTTTTCAAAAAAAATAAATAAATCTATCTACTCGGGCCTTTCTTCAAAATTTCTACAGATTTCACCCATTACCTTGCAGCGAAAATTTTATCAGAAAATTTTTTAAAACCCATTTTTTAATTTCAAAAGAATTATCCGAACGACATGACATCTACAAAAACCCTTCGAATGGCAACCGTCATTCAGCCTAATGAATTTGAGGCACACCAGCATTGGTATCCCAAAGCTTTAAATGCAACGATTCATCCAATGATTAATTTTTTCCTCAATTTGGAACAGGAAAGAATCATCTCTCGCTATTGTCATTTACATCCAATTGTGAATGGTGATAAGTTACGAGAAATTCTCAATTACAAATGTAAATACTTTGTTTGGGGAGGAGCCGACTTACTTAATGTGACCTCCGCAACGGGCAAACGCCAGATGGTGGTCATTGAAAATAACTCTTGTCCTTCAGGTCAAAAATCTATGCCTTTGGTCGATGACAACCAAGAACAAGGGAGCTATCGTTTGATGATTGAACGAACATTTAAACCTTACCTAAAAAATCTTCGACATAAAATAAAAGGAGGACTTGCAGTCCTTTATGATAAAAATGAAATGGAAGTTTCAGGTTATGCAGAAGTCATTGCGGACGTGATGAAAGAGCCTGTTTATTATGTTCCATTTTATAAAGATGATACTGACCCACCTGTTGAATTTCGGGATGGCGTCATGTATGTTCGGATTGAAGAAGGGGAGTTTATTCCGATTCGGGCGGCGTTTCGATATGTCACACAGAAGCCTTGGAATAGACTGCCCCTTCATTCCAAAACTCGGATTCTTAATCCAACGATTGCATGCCTAGCAGGTGGACGGAATAAAATGGTGGCTGCCAAAGCTTACGATATTTTTAATTCGGAACTCCAATCTGCAGGATTAAAAATCAATACACCAGAAACCATTTGGGATGTCAGCAAAAATGAAATTCCACTTTGGGTTAAAAAAATGGGCGGTCATGCGGTGATAAAAGTGCCTTACAGTAATGCAGGTCAAGGGGTTTACACCATCGTCAATGAGGAAGAATTAGAGAAATTTATGGCTTTAGAATTTGATTATGATTTGTTTATCGTACAGAGTTTGATTGGAAATTATAATTGGACGAGTACGACTGCTGCGGGAAAACTCTACCATGTAGGAACTGTTCCTAATCAAAAAAACCACAGCTTTGTTGCTGACATTCGGATGATGGTAAGTTCGACTGAAAAAGGAATTCGTCCCTTGGTCACCTATGCTCGTCGTGCAGCAAAACCTTTAGTAAATAATATCGAAAGTGGTACGGACAGTTGGGCAATGTTAGGAACGAACCTATCTATCAAAAATCCTGACGGGACATGGGGAAGTGATACTAATCGTTTGGTATTGATGGACAGGCGTGATTTTAATAAACTGGGAGTAGGCTTAGATGACATGATTGAAGCTTATATTCAAACGGTACTTTCGATGGTGGCAATTGATCAAATGGCTAAAACTTTAGTTAATAAAAAAGGTAAATTCCGAATGAAATTATTTAGAAGTTTGAATGATGATGAAGGTTTAATTAATGAAATAAAATTGGACTGATGCAAAATTTTAAATTATTAGTGTTAACAGACCACACGAATCATAGTGCTGAAAATTCTTTATATGCGATGCTGCAAAGTATTAGGCAGCATCCAAAATGCACTCAAGTAGATATTGCCACACGAGCAAATCCATTGAATGATTTTTTCTTTAAAAAATTTATTGACAAAAAATTATTTGTGTGTGAAGTGGATGGGAGTTTTACTTTTTCACCTGAAGGTAAATCTTTTCAAAAATTGGTACGAAGAGAAAGTGTTTATAATTATGACGTAATTTGGTTACGAATGCCACCGCCGCTTTCCAAACCATTTTTGATTTTTTTAAAACATAAATACCCAAACCTAATTTTTATCAATGACCCTGATGGAATTTATCAAACAGGGAGCAAAGAGTTTTTGGTAAATTTTCCAGAAGTATGTCCACCCTTGAAAATTTGTAAATCGATTGAAGATATTTTAGTATTTTCAGAACAGTTTCCAATTGTTCTAAAACCATTTCGAGAATATGGTGGAAAGGGCATTGTAAAAATTGATGGGGAGAAAGTTATGGATGGAAAAACGGAAATGACTTTATCTGATTTTTTACATAACATTAAAAATACGGCTATCGAATATTTGGGAGTCAAGTTTTTAAAAAATGTAGGACAAGGTGATAAAAGAATAGTGGTTGTCAATGGAGAAATCATCGGCTCGTCATTAAGACTACCTGCTGAGGATTCTTGGTTGTGTAATGTTGCCGCAGGAGGAAGGTCTGTTTCTGCCATCGCTGATGAGGATGAGATGGAGATTGTAAAACGAATCAATCCTACTTTGTTAAAACTAGGAATAGTCATGTATGGTGTAGATACCTTGATGGGAGATGATGGAAAAAGAGTGCTTTCTGAAATCAACACTACCAGTATCGGAGGTGTACCTCAAATGCAAAAGCAACAAGGAAAACCTTTAGTAAAAATGACGACTGACGGGATTTGTAATTATATTGTTAAAAAAATAATGGAGAAAAATGCTATTTCAAATTGAAGAGAGTGCGCAATTTATAGACGACTTAAAGGTAGAGGATATTGAACGAGGGACAATTTCTAGATATTGGTTGAAATTAGTGACGGATGGAATTGGAGTTCCTATTCATATCCCAATTATGGTAGCTAGAGGAAAACGATCGGGAAAGGTTTTGGGATTGACGGCAGCCGTTCATGGCAATGAGCTAAATGGAATTCCTGTTATCCAACGGCTATTTAAAGAAATCAATTTAGAGGAATTAAAAGGAACGATTGTAGGTGTTCCAGTTATTAATATGCCTTCGCTGCATCGAAAAAAGAGAAGGTTTATTGATGGAACTGACCTTAATCATATTATGCCTGGTAAGCCGAATGGGACGGTTAGTCAAATTTATGCATGGAGAGTAGTTAATCGTTTGATTAAAGAATTTGATTACCTCATTGATTTGCATACAGCAAGTAATGGACGAGTCAATTCGTATTATATCCGAGCGGATATGGATGATAAAATTGTTCGGGAAATGGCACTTCTACAGAATCCACAAATCATCGTTCATAATCCTCCAAGCGATGGAACACTTCGAGGAACTGCTGCTGAAATGGGTATTAAATCTATCACCCTTGAAGTAGGTAATCCGAATACTTTTCAAAAAGGTTTGATTAGAGATGGACTGACAGGAATTCATAATGTGCTTGGACATTTTAATATGCAAGATTGTGAATATGATGAACCTGATGAAGAAACGATTATTTGTAAAAATTCTTATTGGATTTATACAGATACGGGAGGAATTATGACGGTACATCCAAATGTAGTTCAACAAGTGAAAAAAGGAGAACTCATTGCAACAATGCGGAATATTTTTGGTGATGTGGTTAAGGAATATTTTGCTCCTGAAGATGGTATTGTGATTGGTAAAAGTGTAAGTCCGATTAATCAGACAGGAGGGAGAATTTTGCATCTGGGGATATTGAAGTGAGTAAATATTGGCTACTAGAAAAGTTGAATTTTCTATGGATGAAAGCATCTAAAGAGTTCTCAGGAATGGAAAATTAATAAATACAGAATTTATGTGGTTGGTCAAAATAGTTATTAACCAATAACTCAATAACTATTTTGACCAACCACATAAAATTACCTTGAACCACTTATTGGTTATTGAGTTATTTCGAATAACGTTATTTTTCTATGGTTTTGAGGATATTCAAAAGTGTGTCAATGGTATTTTGAACAGTCTCAAGTTTTATTTACAATTACCCAATAACTGAATAACCAATAACTACTTCGACTAATCAGATAAGTTATTTTAAAAAAACTATTCTTCTGAAAACATCCCCATCATTTCACTAAAGTTACTCATTCCTCCCTCTATTTTTAAATTTCCTTTGGTGATTTCTGAGATAGGTTTTCGCAATTTCGAAACAATTTCTTTCCAAACAACCGCAGTAGTTTCAATACTTAAATCTGCATTTTCCAAAGCAAAAGACTGAATTTCCGTAACTCCATTTCTTACATGGATAGACCATTTTTCATTGGTATCAGTAAAATTGAAAACTGCTTTTTTATTAAAATTTTTACTTTTTTCAGGATTGGTTTTGACAGCCATTGCTTCAAACATTGCACGCATGGGGATGGCATGAACCATTTTTTTTGAACGCTTTACTCGTAGGTTGAGGTCTTGGCCTTTTGTTTCACGAGCTTGTGTCAAAAAGTAATTTCTTGCATTGGGATTGGATTGTTGTTGTCCTAATTGAAGCAATGACTCATAACGGATATTTTTTGCATTTTCATTGTTAGGGTTCATTCGAAGTAGGTAATTGGAGAGTTCGAGTGCCCATTGAAATTCTTTCTCCTCCATTGCAGTTTGTGCTTTTTGAAGCATTTCATTTTCTCCACCAGCAAGGGCAATCATTTTTTCTGCTTTATCATTTTCAGTCAGAGGAAGTAGGGTAGCAGCGTCTCCATCAAACCAACCAAGGTAGCCATTAAAAATATTTTTGACTGACCAATCCACTCGACCATAAAACTCTTTGAGGTAAGGAGATTGCGCTAAATGATTAGGCAATTGAACTTGCTCTGCGATTTCATTGGGATTGAATCCTTGGTTCATTAATCGAATGGTTTGGTCATGAACATACCGAACGGCATCTGCATAATCGGTTAAGATTTTTTCGATTTCATCCGCTCCTTTGACAGGACGAGTATGGCTTGGAATTAAAAATTCAGGACGTAAATATCTCATTTTATCCAAACTATTTGCCCATTGTTTTACATCCCGATAGGGCGTACCTCTTATGGTGTACAGGTTGGGAAATGCTTTATATATGTTATCACCAGGGAGTAAAATTTTTTGTTCAGGTAGCCAAACATATAATTGATCGTCGGTTTCTCCTGGAACATGGGCGAGTTGAATTTTCACCCCTTCGATTTCAATTTCTAATTGATCTTTGAAGGTAACTGTTGGGCGAAGCAGGGAACGAGTAGTATTATCATTGGCATCTAGGCTGGGCCCTATTCCACAATTAATATGTTCATCATCAGATAAAAAAATCCCAAACATTCGATAACTTCTGCTTCCAATAACTGGTTGAACTACATTTAATAATCGATCAATATAATAGTTGGTCAACTCATGAGAATAAATTTGAGGATTATCTTTACCTGCAAAAACTCCTGCTCCAAAAATATGATCGGCGTGATTGTGAGTATAAATAATTGCTTTTGTAGGTTTATTGTTAATTTTTTCAAATTCCGTTTTTACGAGTTGAGCTGCTTCATTACTTTCCATACAATCCACAATAATATTTCCGTCTTTGCCCTCAATCAAAATAGAATTGGCTAATCCATAACCAATGGCAACATGAACACCTTCAGTTACTTCGATCACTTCGGGTTGGTTAAATTCTTTGGATTGTTGAATAAGTTCTTGGACAGAAGCTACTGGAGGTGGTGGAACAATCTTCTCTTCCGTAGTGGTACAAGATGGTATGAAAATTAGTAAAAGCAATGTTATAAAAATGGGTTTCATGTAGTTATAGTTGTTTGAATTTTGGAGATTTTATACTTCAAGTGGGTAGGTTATTCCATTCGGTATTAATCCCTTAACTCATAGAAATTATTTTTTTCAAAATCCAAAATACGGTTTTGGATTTTGAAAAAAGTAAAAGCCCATAGAAAATTATCCTTTGGGCTTTTAAATGGATTTCGTATTTCTAAAACTTACTTTTTTTGAGTTTCTTTTTGTCAAGTTTGAAAGAAATAGGAAGTGTATATTGAACTTTAACGGGTTTTCCTCTTTGCTTTGCTGGTATCCATTTGGGCATTGAGTTGGCAACTCTAGCAGCTTCATCTCCACAGCCTCCACCTATATCACGGAGTACTTTGGTGTTAATAATCGAACCATCTTTATCCACTACAAATTGCAAGATTACTCTACCTTCTATTCCCTCTTTCTTAGCAATGTTAGGATATTCAATATTTGAATAAATGTATTTTAGCATTTTTTTCTCAGCACATTGTTTCAATTTTACCTTGCTTAATTTTTGATCTTCACATCCAGGGAATCGTGGTAATTCTTCAACTACTTTAAAAATCCTTGATTCGTTATCTGGTTTTACAATCTCTGGCTCTTTTTCAATACATACTTCTGGTTCTTCTACAACAGGTTTTTCTTCTTTTACTTTATCAAGTTTAAACTTTACAGGTAAGGTATATTGAACCCTTACAGGTTGTCCTCTTTGTTTTCCTGGAGTCCATTTTGGCATGGAGTTGACCACACGAGCAGCTTCATCTCCGCAGCCTCCTCCAATCTCACGGAGAACTTTGGTATTACTTATTGAGCCATCTACATTGATAATAAATTGTAGGATAACCCTTCCTTCTATTTTGTTGAGTTTTGCTACTTTCGGATATTTGATATTGGAATAAATATATTTTAACATTTCTCCCTCTGCACATTTCTTTGTTTCATTTTTATTTAAGTTTTTATTTTCACAACCTGGGAAGAGCGGCATATCTTCCACCACTTTAAAAACCATGGCATCTTGACCATTACTAATTGCATTGAATGCAATTAGTAAAATGAATGTGGAGATAAAAGTAATCATTGTCTTTTTCATAAATTATCGTTTTTATATTTTTTAATAAAACAAAAATCATAACTATTCAGCATTGGCTGTATACGAGTCAAGGTCTGACTTTTTAAGTCAGGCTTTGACTTATATTGATGTTCTTATAAGTCAAGGCTTGACTTAAAAAGTCAGACCTTGACTCGTGTACAGCCAATGCTGAATAATTACGATTAAGGTAAAAAAATGTGTTATCAACATGCCAAATAAATTTGGCTGTTACATTTTTTTTAATGTCAAAATTGCTTCAACAATCTCCTCCCATGATTCACTTGATTTTAAAATAATTTGCCGAATCAATAAAGTTCGAAACGTTTCATATTTTTCATGTGGAGCAGGGTTATAAAAATTCTGGATGGGCTGTAAAAATCCATGATATTGCCCAAGTTCATAACAATGCTTTTTCAAATTATATTCTATCAATAAATTTTGCCCCGGTACCTCCAAAAGAAGTTGAATAAATAACGGACTTTCCAATTCTCTCAACTCTCCAACTTGATGTAAATAACCTTTATCAAAATGTGGGTAATAAAATATTTGATGATGAATTTCCTGTTTTTTTAACGCTTCGCAAACGGTAAGTATTTGATTTTCAATGACTTGTGAAGGGAGCTGATCTGGATCCATTTCTTTATAAGGCAACCATTGGTCTTCAATTGCTTTATAATATTCAACTGCTCCAATTTTTAATTTATAATCAAATTTAGGGTAGCCTGGAATCACATAACCTGGATAATAATATTCAAAACCATTCTTTTGACCATATTTTATTTCAGCCAGCATGGTGTAAAATCCCAAACTATAACTTGCATAATCTGGATCAAATAACCCCATGATACTCGCCATACTTTTTCCACCCAAATCAAAGAAACTTACTGCTATTAATTTTTCTCCATCGTACACCGCTACTTCGTAAGTATCGTACACCGTCGTTTCCCCACCATCTTGTAGGGAGTCTTTGATGGTTTGAGAAATATATCCTTCAAATCTCAACTTATGACGTTGATACAATTCTTCTTTTTCTCTACTGATAAATGCTTTTCGATAAATGGTTTCGAAGCGTTGATTTTTATTCCACGTTTTCCGTAACCGTTTTCGAAATTCGTAATCCTGAAGTGGTAACCGAATCCGAATAGGGGAGTACAATTTTCCATCAAAATTCAAAATCTTCGTAGTATAAATATATTGCCCTGACCGAAACCAACCATTGGAAAGGTAGGAGTCAAGTGCTTCACCATGAAGTTTTGGATGATTATGGAATTGTGTGAACATGATTGTTTTTTTTGACGGTCGCTTTGCTTGACGGACATTCGCTTCGCTCATTTGACGGTGGACGGACGCTTCGCTTGACGGGTCGAATAATTTTGACCTCAAAAAAATGTTTTCAAAATTATTCGAACCGTCAAGCGAAGCGAC
>CAKZSH010000313.1 GCA_937918905.1 uncultured Saprospiraceae bacterium | reverse complement strand
AAATAAATTTACTTTCTGTTTCTGGAAAAAAAGTAGAAGACATACTCGTTGCACCAAATATTCCAAAGATGAATATTGCAATCATCAAGATATTGGAAGCGAAAGGATATTTTATAAAATAGGCTATGAGGCTTCTCATAAGATTTTTTTTAAATTCAAAACTTCAAACAAAATCAAAAAAATAATCAAAATCATCCCGAAACTTCGGGATGATTTTGATTGAATTAGGGTTTCTCTTTTATCATAACTTTCTGCCCATTATACGCGCCAGGAAAAACTTCTTTTAACAATACACTTTCATTTTTCAAACCTTGGATAACCGCAACATCTTCTTCCATACTTAGAATCTCGATAGTCTCCAAATTCAAAGTCGAATCTGGATTGATGGTGTATATTTCGTTTTGGTTAACAATCAATTCACGGGGAACTTCCATTGCATTATTGATGGGTCTTGAAGCTACTTTTCCACGCAAGTACATTCCTTCTCTGAGGTTCTTTCCATTGACTTGAACATAGGCAATCGCAGTTTGTGTATTGGGGTCAATTTGGTCACTAATTCTTTTAACCGTACCACTCCATTTTCCATCCAGATCTGTAGAATATAAGCTCACTCTATTTCCTACTTTTACAAATTGCAAGTCAGCCATTCGTATTGATGCTTCCAATTCATAATTACTTTTATTCATCAATTCCCCCATTTTCTGTCCAGCTCGAACTACTGATCCTGGGGTAATATTCGCATTCGTGATGACCCCCGAAAACGGTGCATAAACGGTGTATTTCGACAACCGCTCTTCTTGACTTTTGATATTATAATATTGGCTTTCAATATTTTTGGAAGCGACGTAAAACTTTTCTTTTTCATTGATGGGAGAAGGGAAAGGTTTCAGATTTTGCTTTACATCATATTGATCCAAATAATTTTTCCATTGCAAAAAACTCTCTGGATAATCTATTTTTAAATCAGGCATCATTTGGGTGATGCCGTTCATCAATGCTGCTTTTTGAGATAACAAACCTAGTCGAGCTTCTGCATTTTCAATTTGTAACAATACACTTCCTTTCGGAAAATAACTACCTTTTTTAAATGGTTTTTCAGTAGTCAATAATTTACCTTGAACCTCCGAAAAAATATCCATCTTATCAAAAGCAACTAGCCGACCTTGTAATTCCAAGTTAGTGGTGATACTTTTATTAAAAGCATTTAAAGTTTCTACCTCTCTTAAAACTTTGGACTTTACAGGTTTCTTTTTAGGCGGTGCTTTTTTACTTGCAAAAAAACGAAATGCGTAGGCACCTCCAAAAATTAAAAGCAAGGCTGCTACTATAGAAATTTGTCTAGATAATTTACTCATGATAAAGAGTTTCTTTTCTTTTATACATTCTACTAGAGTTAAGAAAAAAGATGTAAGAGTTAAGACTTCCAACGCTTTTGTTGTCATTTGATTACTAGCAATTATTTACTATTCTAAAAATCTTATTTCTTAAATCTTATATCTAGTAGCATGTTTTTATTTAAAAAAAAGTTGTGGATGCAATTATATATTTATCAGATTTTCATAAATCTGATTTAAAACTTTTTTACAAGTCAATAAATCTTTTTGGGAAATATTTTCTGCCGCAGTATCATTCACTTCATACACAAGCGGTTTAATTTCTTTTTTTAAGGATTTGCCCTTATTTGTTAAAAAAATACGTTTGTTTCGTTTATCCTTTTCATCTGTAATTCTAACTATTATGTCCTGCTTCTCCAATGCGTTCAAGCCCCGTGTTATGGTACTTTTATCCTTAATTATGCTACCTACCAGTTCTTTTTGATTAAGCCCATCTTGCCTCCATAGCATAAATAATAAAACCATATGCTCATGGGCCAATACCAAGCCCTTTTCACGCATTTTTGTTTGAGCCATATTAGACATCATTTTACCTGCTCTATTGACCAGATAACCTAAAGATTCATTATGTTCTGACTTTTTCCCCAAAATGAAATTGTTATAAAAATTAATTGTACGTGCAACTAAACACAAAGGAAAGCAAAAAGTTTTTAATTTTTTTAAAAACTTTTTAACAGAGAAGAAATACAAGTATTTATTTTAATGTACATCTTTAAATAGACTGGAGAACTTGATTCTAAATATGAATTTTATTCCCACTAGTGAGGAGTAATGTTATTGAACTAGGTAACTCAAGTTGCGGATAAATTTGATTGATGATTTTGTATTTAAAAAATTGTATTGGGATGATGTATATTGGGTATTGAGAATGGTTCGTAGTCCCAATACTTAATACCCACAATCTCAAATCAAATTATCCGCAACTTGAATTAAGTATTTGAATTTCTGTGAGACTCTGTGTATCTCTGTGTAACAACTCACATTGTATAAGTTACACAGAGTTTCACCGAGGACTCACAGAGTTGCACAGAGATACTCAAGACGTAAGTCAATTGGATATGAAATGATTACTTTTTACAATAATCAGTACATTTAAATACTAGAAATTATCATAGGATACCTGTTTTTTCCCTAATTTGCAGACAGCTTTACAGCTTTGAGCTGATAGTAATTTGAAGGTCATTTAATCATTAAAACACATCATCATGAAATCATTGTTTTCTACTTTAATTATTTCTTTTTCTCTCCTTTTGGGATGCAACAATACCATTAAACCATTTCAAGCAACCAATCCAATTGACGAACTTGCTGTGGAAATATTCGATGTTATTAAGAAAAAAGATTTTAATGCATTTGAAAAATTAATGGCTGATGTTGAAATAATAAAAAAACAAGGTGGAGATGAAATGGCAAATTATAATTCAACTGATAGTGCTAAAAGAATTTTTGATTCTTTTTATGAAAAAAATATTGACTGGGACAAAATGAATATTACTAAAGTTACTTCCAACCAAAGAGGTCGAGAAATTTTAAAAGTGGCGCAAGTAATGATAAATTTTTCAAGCAAAAAAAGTAAGTGTACTTTAACTTTTCCTAACTGGTTAAAACCTCAAGGGAAGACTTGGAAAATTGGTGGACTTTCACCGAAAATGAATTGTATGGATAAATAATATGAATAAAAAAATAATCATTCTCGGAGCTGGACTGACAGGATTAAGTATTGCATATTTACTAAAGAAAAATGGAATTCGAACTCAAATCCTTGAGGCAAGAAATAGAATCGGTGGTAGAATTGAAACCATAAAAGGAAATCAAGATACGCCCATTGAAATGGGTGCAACATGGCTTGGTGAAAAACATAAAACATTAGTCAACTTTCTAAATGAGTTAGGTATTGAAAAATTCAAACAATACAATCACGGGATTGCTTTTTTTGAAACTATGTCGTTTGCACCTCCTCAAGAGTTTCTTATTCCTGAATCAACTGAACCTTCTTTTCGAATAAAAGGTGGTTCCTCCCAACTCATTGAAAAACTGGTTTCCGAAGTCGTTTTAGAAAATATTACCCTAAATCAGGTTATCATTAAAATTGAAAAACAAGACGATCACGTTCACTTAATCAATCGAAAAAATGAATCTATTTCTGCTGATTTAGTCATTTCTACACTTCCGCCTAAGCTATTTGCCAAAACAATTTCATGTACTCCTTCCCTACCCCAAGGTGTTTTAAATATTTTTAATACAACTCAAACTTGGATGGAAAATTCTATCAAATTTGGAGTCGAATATTCAACTCCTTTTTGGAAAAAAAATGGTCAAGCAGGTTCTGTGTTTAGCCAATCGAGTATCATTCCTGAAATGTACGATCACACTAATTTTGAAGAAAATAAATTTGCTTTAAAAGGTTTTTTAAATGGATCTGCTTCGCAATATTCCAAACAGGAAAGAGAGGAAAAGGTAATTGCCACTCTAGTTAAATTCTTTGGAAAAGAAGCTGAAAATCACATTGGCTATTTTGACAATAATTGGGAAAATGAAAGATTTACATTTTCGCCTTCCGATACTTTTTTGTTTGGTCATCAAAATAATGGTCATCATGTTTATCAAAATGGATATTGGGAAAACCAGTTGTGGTTTGCGGGTACTGAAACATCAATGAACTATGGTGGATACATGGAAGGTGCGATTCAATCTGCTCAAAATACAGTTCATCGAATTCTGCAATTAAGTCAAGTCAAGTCAAGTCAAGGTCTGACTCCAAAGTCAGGCCTTGACTTATAAGAACTTTAATAAAAGTCAGGCCTTGACTTATAAGAACTTTAATAGATAAAATCATTAACAGAAGTCAAGGCTTGACTTTGAAGTCAAACCTTGACTCGTGTTCGCAATACTGAATTATAAAAAATAACAATAAAATTACATGCTACACATTCCAGGTTTATACATTGCAAATTCTGACCATCGAGGACGAGGAGTTTTCACCGCTCAAGATTTAAGCAAAGGTGATCTGATTGAAATTTGTCCACTTTTAATTATTCCCAAAAAAGAAGTAGCCAAAATTCATAAAACGGTCATTCACGATTATTATTTTTTATTAGAAAAACCCAAAGGCGCGGCATGTATTGCTCTAGGATATGGTTCAATTTATAATCATAAATCAAAGCCAAATGCTATCGTTATTTTTGATTATGAAAAAGAAGAAATAGAAATTCAATGTAAGAAAAAGATAAAAGCTGGTAGTGAAATATTTATTGATTATACCGATGGAGGAAAAGGTGAAAATGAATTGTGGTTTTCTCCAAAATAATTTTTTCTCATAAGGGACTAGGAATTAAATCGCAAACAAAAACAAAATGAATTACAGAACACTCGGAAAAACAGGTTTAAAAGTATCAGAAATTAGTTTGGGTACTTGGCAAGTAGGCGGAAAATGGGGAAGCGGTTTTGATTATAAAAATGCAGATCGAATACTTAATGAAGCTGTGGATGCTGGAATTAATTTTATTGATACTGCTGATGTTTATGAAAATAGAAAAAGCGAAAAAGCAGTAGGAAAACTTATTCGATCTCGAAAAGAAAAAATTTATATTGCTACAAAATGTGGAAGGTTTATCAATCCACATCATAACAAAGGTTACCAACCCAAGGCACTTCGAAAATATGTAGAACGAAGTTTGAGAAATACAGGATTGGATCGAATAGATTTAATTCAATTGCATTGCCCTCCTACCGAAGTTTATTATCGGCAAGAGATTTTTGAAGAATTTGAAAAATTAAAAAAAGAAGGCAAAGTCGCAAATTTAGGGGTGAGTGTTGAAAAAGTGGAAGAGGCTTTAAAAGCTATAGAATACCCCAACGTCACTACGGTACAAATCATTTTCAACATGTTTAGACACCGCCCCGCCGAGTTGTTTTTTCAAGAAGCTAAAAAACGAAACATTGGAATTTTGGCAAGAGTGCCACTTGCAAGTGGTTTGTTGACTGGCAAATTTAACAAGACATCTACATTTTCAGAAGGCGACCATCGACAATTTAATCGAAAAGGAGAAGCCTTCGATCAAGGAGAAACTTTTTCAGGAGTTGATTACAAAACAGGCTTAAAAGCAGTTGAGCAATTACGTAAAATTTTTCCTAAAAAATACGAATTGGTTCACCTTGCTTTGAAATGGGTTTTGATGTTTGAAGAAGTAAGTTGTGTCATTCCTGGTGCTTCGAAAGTAGAACAATTGCATTCTAATTTGGAAACTTTAAACATTCGAAATTTATCAAAAAAAGAAATGAGTGCAGTAAGCAAAATTTATGATAAAATAATTCGCCCATCTGTTCACCATCGTTGGTAGGAACTCTAACATTTTGCTTTTTGAGTCCGTCAATAATTAATACCGAATTTAATAAGATATGTCGTACATATTGAATTGTCTTTGCTATTAGGTTATATTGTGATCGAAAAATAACTTTCAACAAAGTGTGATAAAAGTATTTTGTTAAACAGTTTCGATCCCAATATTTTGATTCATTGCAATTCTCAAAAATCAAACTCTGAGCTTATAAAATTATTCGTAAATAACCACCTCTAAAAAAAAAGTAATTTCCTCCTTTTATTTATAGTCGTGCCTAGGACAAATATTATAAATAAACTCATCCCACAAAAAACAACTTTCAGAAGAAAAAAATCAAGATTTAGAATTCATCCTATCGGAATTAGTAAATTCTATTAAATAAAAACCAAAACTTCATTCCACTTCACAATATTAAGTTATTCACAATCAATTTATTATAAATCATAATATTTCAATATACAAATTGAATTGAGCAATTTTAGATAAAGCAAATTAATTACAAGAATTATAATGCTTTTTGAAAAAAATTATATTCGTTTTTTTTAACAATTATTTTATACTCTTTTTGTGGTATAGAATTTTGAAAGAAAAAAAATATCTTTCATTGTTGTTTTGTTTTTTATTTTTTCAACTATTTAATAACACACGATGAAAAAACTTTCCCATATTTTAATATTTATTTTTTTATTTTTTTTGAATTTTTTAAATGGTCAGGTAACCTTCGAAAATGCTTTTCCAAATCTGACATTTAATAATCCTGTAGAAATTCAAAACACTGGAGTTGCAGGTGACAATCGATTATTTGTAGTTGAGCAAGCAGGAAGAATTCGAGTTTTTCAAAATCAATCCAATGTTTCTTTCAGTTCCGTTTTTTTAGATATAACTAACAAAGTAAATTATACACCAGGGCAAGAAAAAGGATTATTAGGATTGGCCTTTCATCCGAACTTTAGCCAAAACGGATTTTTTTATGTTTCCTATACTGGGACAAGTGGAGGCTCAATTTCAATCGTCATTGAACGATATTCTGTCAATCCAAATAACGCTAATCAGGCGAATTCCAATTCAAGTTGTCAAGTATTGTCGTTTGTAAAAAATCAAAGTAACTCCAACCATAATGGTGGTTCTATCTTGTTTGGTTCAGATGGCTATTTATATATTTCTGTAGGTGATGGTGGCGGAGCTGGAGACCCACAAGGCAATGCACAAAATCTCAACAGTTTATTTGGCAAAGTACTTCGGGTAAATATAAATACTTCTTGTCCTGGATATTCCATTCCATCAAATAATCCTTTGGTCGGTTCTTCGGGTAGAGATGAAATATATGCTTGGGGGCTTCGAAATACTTGGAAGATGAGTCTTGATCCTCAAACCAATAGAATATGGGGAGGCGATGTCGGACAAGGACAATTTGAAGAAATTAATATCATTCAAAATGGTAGAAATTATGGATGGAAACGCTATGAAGCATTTTCAGTTTTTAGTAATTCAACTCCTAATCCTTCCAATCCAACATTTCCAATTTATAATAATAATCATAATCAAGGTGATCGATCTATAACAGGTGGATATGTATATCGAGGATCAGCAATTACCAATGGAAATCTTTTTGGAAAATATGTTTATGGTGATTTTGTTTCAGGTCGAGTATGGAGTCTTGATTATAATGCTCAGACTGGTGCAACCAATAGAATTTTATTATTCGATTCCAATTTTTCCATCTCTACTTTTGGACAAGATATTAATAATGAAATTTATTTTGCAGCGTATGGATCATCAGGCAGAATTTATAGACTCATAAATACCAATACCAATACCAATCCATGTTCAGTTTCGACAGGGAATTGTTCCATCACGCTCAATGGATTGAATAACGATGATTTTGTTAAAGTATTCGATTCTTCTTTTCAAGAGATTTGGAGATGCAGTCCTTTTGGGAACAATCCTAATCCATGTAGTTCCACAGAAACTGTTGCAGTACCTAACAATGGGAATTACTTTGTTCAAGCATGTGGTGAGACTACTCCCTACACCGTAAGTGGTTGTGGATCATCTTCCCCATGTTCAGGACAAGGTGGTGATTCGGATGGTGATGGCGTATGCAATAATCAAGATTGCCAACCAAATAACAATGCTTTCCCGGCCACGCCTGGCACACCTTGTAATGATGGAAACTCATCCACTTTTAATGATGTCATCACTTCTGATGGTTGTGGATGTGCAGGCACGCCTACAAGTTCATCTTGTTCAGTATCTGTAAGTAATTGTACAATTACACTTAATGGATTAAGCTCTAATGATTTTGTTAAAGTGTTCAACTCTTCTTTCCAAGAGGTTTGGAGATGTAGTCCGTATGGAAATAATCCGAACCCATGTAATTCTACGGAAGTCGTAACAGGATTGAATAATGGAAAGCATTTTGTTCAAGCTTGTGATGAAACTACTTCTTATGTATTGAATGGATGTAATGATACGCCAACCGATTGTTCGGTTTCCATAGGCAGTTGTTCTATTACTATGAATGGATTGAAGGCCGATGATTTTGTTAAAGTGTTCAACGCTTCTTTCCAAGAAATTTGGAGATGCAGCCCGTATGGAAATAATCCTACCCCTTGTAATTCTACAGAAATCGTTACAGGTTTGAGTAACGGAAAGCATTATGTTCAAGCTTGTGATGAAACTACTTCGTACACATTGACTGGATGTGGAGGAACACCTACTAACAATTGTATGACCTCTACTAATGTGGCTCTTGGAAAAAGTACTCAACAGTCAAGTACACTTACTACAAGTGGTATTACGGGATCATCTTCCAAAGCTGTTGACGGAAATACGAATGGTACTTTTTTTACCTCACCTTCACAAAATTCTTCTGTTTCTGCAACACAAAGTCAATCCCAACCCTATTGGCAAGTAGACCTTCAAAACAATTATTTTATTGAAGAAATTAGAATCCATAATCGAACAGATGGATCGGATAGAACAAGAGATGCGTATGTACTTGTTTCTGATCAACCTTTCTCTTCGAGTAGTCTTTCTACTTCACGTTCGCAAGCAGATTATGAATTTTTCATTTCTGGTTCTGTCGGTTCTCCAAGTATTATTTCTCCTGAATTATCAGGCCGATATGTAAGAGTACAAATGCAAGGTTCAGGGTTTTTGACATTGGGAGAGGTTGAAGTAATGGGATGTTCTTCAAATAATTTGAATAACAATAACAACACTTTAATTGCACTTCCAAATTCTGATTTTCTTTATTTTGATGGAAGAAAAAAAGAACGAGCAGTTGAGTTATCATGGATGACTAATATGGAACCAATGAATGATTACTTCATCATTGAGCGATCCAAAGATGGTGTTGATTTTGAGTTTTTAAATGAAATAGATAGCGAAGGAAATAGTCCTTCCATCGAGTCTTATAAAATAATAGATGACCATCCTTTTTATGGAAAAAATTATTATCGATTAGTGCAAACACTAAATGATGGTACAATTTATTATTCTAATATTTTTGAAGTGGAATTTGATATTGATCTCAATTCAATTGTAATTTTTCCCAATCCCGCTCAAAATGAAATTAATATTAATTTAAAAGCATTTGCTGACCAAAGGGCATTGATTCAGATTTTTGATGCAAGAGGTGTACTAGTCAAAACACATCAAGTCGAAGCTGCTTCAACTGAGGCTGAGCGTATTGACTTGGCAGGCCTGGCCAATGGATTATATCTTATCACTATTAAATTGGATGGACATCGGTTAATTACCAAACCATTCAACATTAAAAAATTATATTAAAATTTAGTAACTATTCATCACATAGCTTTGCAAAACCTGCGAGCAAGGAAAGCGGGAGTGCTAGGTTTCTTAAAACCCGATAGGCTTTACGAAACCTAGCTCTACTTATTGCTCTCGCTCGGAGTTGGCAAAGCATGGTGAATAGGTACAAAATTTAAATAATTGATTATTTGACCGTTACTTAGTTTTCATATATTTTTCATAACATCGGATATTTGCAGACTTGTGGTTGACATCTATTCCTAGATAAGTGGCCATATCAAAAACCGCTTCAAAAGATTTATTAGGAAAAGAAATATCTTTTTCAACTGGAAATGGTGTACCAATATCTTCTATGATTTGTGCCCCCTTGTAATTTGGATCCTCAGCAAGACATTTTCTTACCAGTTGATTATCTTTATAATAAACAAACTCATAAGAGTCATCACTATCTGGCAGTACACAATAAAAAACATCATATTTACGGGAGAGGAATTCTATATTTTTTTTAATGTATTTTAAATGATAAAGATGATAAAACCAATCATCTATAACATGTATCCAATCTCCAATTTTTGTAATAAAAAAATTGCGATAATCCTTTTTACCTTTTGTATCCGCAGTAAGTCGATAATTTTCCAATCCCAAGTAAGCCATCACTTCTTGATCGGTTAACGTTCCATCTGTTTTTATAAAAATAAAAAATGCGCCATGAAAAATACCATTATTGGAAAAGTGCATATAATTTGTATTTATATTGTTATAAAGGGTCAGGAATTAAATAACCTACCTAGATGACAAGATTATTTTTTTCTTTGAGGAAATGAAAAAATGAAGGCATATCCTGCAGTACGGCTTCATTTTTTCATGAAGTCAAAGAGAAAAAAAAGCCGTCAGGTAGGTAGATTATTGGTTTCCTAGTCTCTAAATCCAAATTTATTGAAATAGTTGGGAAAACTTTTCTATTTTCATTTTTTAAGTAAGTTCTTGGTCATAATTATTTACAAGTTCTATCGGCTTATTTTTCTCTCTTTCTTCGTTAAGGAGTAGGAATTAAATAACCTACCCGTATGAAGAGATTATTTTTTAATATGAGGAAATGAAAAAATTAAGGCATACCCTTCGGTACGGCTTCATTTTTTCATAGCGCAGCGAAATCATATTGAAAAAGAAGCCTTCAGATGGGTAGGTTATTTATTTCCTACTCCCTAAATCCTGAAACTTCGGGACGTCGATGCTAAGCATCGCCTACGTTTTTTGCATCAAAAGAAAAGAGAAAAAAGAAATCGAAATAACTTATGAATAATTATTGACAAGAGCTTAATTATCCATAACTATTCAGCATTGGCTGCACACGAGTCAAGGTTTGACTTTTCAAGTCAAGCCTTGACTTATAAGAACATCAATATATAAGAACATCAATATAAGTCAAAGCCTGACTTAAAAAGTCAGACCTTGACTCGTATGCAGCCAATGTTGAATAGTTATTTTTATTCTTTAAAAACTTCGAAACTAAATTTTCCTAAATGAAGAAATGGTACGAAAGAATTCCTCACCCAGTAGCGATGCTATTTGGAATAATTATATTTGCTACCCTACTGAGTCACTTTCTTCCTGCAGGAATCTTTGACAGAGAAATGATCAACGGGAGAATGAGAGTAATTCCAAATTCCTATAAATTGATCGAACAAACGCCCATTGGTTTTTTAGATATGTTTAAATCATTGTCAGGTGGATTTAAGTCAGCTTCAGATGTTATTTTTATTGTTTTTGCAGGAGGAATTATGTTTGGGATTTTGGAAAAATCAAAAATGATTGAGAACACGGTCGGTTCCTTAATTAAAAATTTAGGTGTTGAAAAAAAATACGAAATCGTAACTATTATGACTTTTGTATTTGGATTGTTAGGAGTATTTGTTGGATATGAAAATAATATTGCACTCGTCCCCATTGCTGCAGTTTTATCTTTAGCCATTGGAGGCGATTTGATATTGGCTGCAGGAATTGCTGTAGGTGGAATTACCATTGGTTTTGGACTTTCCCCATTCAATCCTTACACAGTAGGCATTGGTCATCAGATTGCAGAAATGCCTATGTTTTCAGGGGCTATCTTAAGATCTATTCTATGTTTTATTGGTCTCTCCATTTTGGCTTATTACAATATTCGATATTTAAAAAAAATAAATAAGAACCCAAATGCAAGTTTAGGACAAGGGTTGGATTCGAAGGGAATGGGCTTAACCAAAGATATTCAAAGTTACTCCATGACTCTCAATAATTGGATAGTTCTTGGAGTTTTTATTGCAGGTTTAGGAATTATGCTTTTTGGAATTTTCAAATATGAATGGCTCCTCAAAGAAATCTCTTCTATCTTTATTATGATAGCGATTGTTGCAGGAATTGTCTCTCGAATGAGTACTCAAGAAATAAGTGAAACTACCTTAAAATCTATTTCAGTTGTTGCGCCTGGAGCATTTATGGTGGGTTATGCTACAACGATCAAAGTAATACTGGAAAGTGGAAATATTAGTGATACCATTGCTTTTGAACTGTCCAATTTTTTAGCAACACTTCCTATTTATGCTTCCGCTTTTTTGATGTCCATATCACAATGTGTTATGAATTTATTTATACCTTCAGGTAGTGGGCAAGCTCTTGCGACACTTCCAATTATGATTCCAGTTGGAGATCTGGTTGGATTGACTAGACAGTCAACCATCTTGGCATTTCAAATTGGAGATGGAGTCACTAATATTATTAATCCAACTTTGGGAGGTCTCATTGCTATGTTAAGTATGTGCAGAGTTCCATTTGATCGATGGTTGAGATACATCGTACCATTAGCTTTTCTTATCTTAGTTATTGCTTGGGGATTTTTAATATTTAGTGTTGCTATTGGATGGGGAGCTGATATTTAATTGTGATTCTAAAAATTATTTGTACAATCTGTTTCACCGTTAGATGTTACGTTATTCGAGTGGGGGCAAGGATTGAACTATCTGAGCATGAGAGTATTTGCGAAGCAAAGAGAATAACGTAACATCTAACGGTGAGCCCCACTTTAAAATTTCAAAGTAAGGGAGTAGGAAATAAATAACCTACTCCCTAAACTAGGCATCATTAAAAAAAATAAAATGACAAATACAATTCAAGAAAATCTAAGCGTAAGCAAAAAAAACGCAATCGCCATTCTTTCCAAATTAGTTTCCTTTCCTGTTTTAGGAGGGGAAAGTAACATAACAATTGCAAAATGGATTGAAGATTATTTAACCCAACATGGTGTAGCATTTACCAATGTTCCAAATGATGAAGGAACCAAAAGATCCATTCATTGTAGAATAGGACCAGCAGTCGATGGCGGTGTAATTCTATCAGGACATACTGATGTAGTACCCGTTGAAGGTCAACCTTGGGAAACGGATCCTTTTGTGTTGACTGACAAAAACGATGGAAAATTATATGCAAGAGGCTCATGTGATATGAAAGGATTTATTGCTTGTTGTCTATCTGCTTTACCATTGATGGTCAAAGCAGATTTAAAAAAGCCAATCTATTTTGCCTTCTCTTATGATGAAGAAGTCGGTTGTCTTGCCGCTCCTGAATTAGCAGCACACATTAATACTACTTATTCTGAAAAACCACAATTTGCCATCATCGGTGAGCCTTCCATGATGCAACCTGTTGTAGGACAAAAAGGAATTGTTATTTTTAAAACAACTGTAAATGGTTCCGCAGGTCATAGTAGTAGAATTAGAACTGAAGTAAGTGCGATTAATGAAGCCGCTAGATTAATTCTTTGGTTGGAAAATAAAATGAATGGAATGGTCGAGGCCGGTCGAGTTGATGAAAGATTTAATCCACCTCATACTTCCATTCATTCTGGTATTTTTGAACGAAGTGGAATTGCACCTAATGTAGTTTCCGATTCAGCTTCTTTCTATTGGGATGTAAGAGTAATACCAATGGATAAGGGAGTAGATATTTTAAAAGAGTTTGGAGTACATTGTAGAGACTTGGAAAAAATAAATAGAGAAAAGTTTCCAGATTTTAAAATTTCAACTGAGTATGCTCATTCTGATGTCCCTCCTTTGGATACCCCTGAACATTTAGAAGTTGTTCCTTTGATAAAAGAACTTTCTGGAATAGAAAAAGTAACAACAGTTTCATATGCAGCAGAGGCAGGACAATTCTCAGAAGCAGGATTTGAAGCTGTAATTTGTGGCCCTGGAGATATTGCTCAAGCACATCGTGCCAATGAGTTTATCAGTAAGGAACAATTAAATTTAGGAGTAGAATTTATGTATCGGTTGGTAGAAAAATTATCAAAATAAATTTGAATCAAAATTTAAAAGAATGGGTAAGCGGTGCCAAACATAAGTATGATGCCAACACCGCTTTAAAACAACACCCTTTTCTTTATTCTCTTACTAATTCAAATATTTACTTCATCATTTTTTTTGATAAAAGTGTTTTATGAACTTTGTCAAGCATGCCTAATACTTTATCCTGTTAAATTTTTATTTTTCAACGCAGAAGTACAGAGAATTTTTCCCTGCCGTCGGCAGGCAGGTTCGAAAAACCTAAACCTCTGCGCCTGCCTTTGTGTTGAAGAATTTATTGGCGAAGCCAATTATCCGAAACCTAGGTTAAATAGAAATCGCAAATTTAGAATCTTTTTCGACTAAATCAAAAATTAGAAAATTAATCTATATATTTTTCTTATAACGGATTAAAACTTAAATAGTTTAAACATACCGTCATTATATACTTTTAGTCATTTTTTTTTGTAATAATATTATTTCAAATCTCAAAAATGAACAGGTACTTTTGACTTTTATAAATCAACATCATTCTTATTATTTGATAATTTTTAAAATGGCTATCTAATTTAACTCATTTAATTTTGAAATTTTAACAAATATGAATTTAAATCTTAACAATCAACTTTTTTTAGTTGGAGGTGCTACTGGTGGTTTAGGAAATGCAATTGCACATGCACTCATTGCGGAAGGTGCCCTTATTATTGCCATTGCTCGAAGTGCGAGTAAACTTGCAGACCTGCAACATGAATATCCTCAACAGGTAGAAATTGTAGTAGGAAGCCTTTTTGAGTCCTCTACTCTTCAAAAAATTATGGGAAAAATTGGAACTCGAAAAATATCTGGCGCAATTATCAATGCCGGTGGGCCTCCTGCAATGCCTGCAATGCAAACCACTCTGGAAGACTGGGATAATGCTTATCAAAATGTGGTTCGTTGGAAAATTGAATTAACGCAACTGCTGGTAAAAAAAATGATTCCTCATAATTACGGAAGAATTGTCTACGTAGAAAGTGTTTCAGTCAAACACCCTATTGAGAATTTAGTGCTCAGTAATGCCATGCGATTAGCTGTAGTAGGCTACGTAAAAACCCTTTCTCAAGAGATTGGCCAACATGGAATTACTTTAAATATTTTAGGGCCAGGTTATCATACAACACAGCGATTGGAAAATGTATTTGTAAAAAATAGTGAAATAAAAGGAGTTCCTGTTGAAGACGTAAAAGCACAATTCATCAACCAAACTAAGGTTGGAGATTTAGGAAAGCCTGACGATTTTGCCTCTTTAGCTTTATGGTTTTTATCTCCTCAAAGTCGATATATTACAGGTCAAACAATTAGCGTAGATGGTGGTTTGATAAAAGGAACTTTTGGATAACAAAACCCAAAACGAATTCAAAATAATGTTTGAACTTGAATTTAATGAAATCTCAAAACAACCTGATTGCACTTACAAAGTAGAGCACTTTAAAGTTGATGGTACATTTGGATTTAATAAACGGATTGCAATTCATTATTTAAATTTAAAATACAAAGGAGTAACGATAAATGTAAAATATGAATTGGGAAATCATAACCTTGCTGAAATTAACTTTTCCATGAAGTTAGAAAAGGCATTTCCAAAAATTAAAATTGAAAATAAAAATCAATTTTCCAAGTTGTTTAGTTTCAACAAAAAGATATGGAAAATAAAATGTAGAGAAAAACAAGTAATTTTAGATTTAGCTGAATTACTAAATACTTCAGGTCTAACAAAAATTGCGGAAAGGGAAGCCTTTGAACCTGAGATAGAAGGTGAAAGTAAAAACTCTAACTTTGATCTTTATACTCGTTTTTATTTAGGATTCAATAATAAAGAAAAATCTATCCGTCCCATTATTGAATTTCACAAAGGATTAATTGACTATATAATTCAAGTTGCGGATAATTTGATTTGAGATTGTGGGTATTAAGTATTGGGACTACGAACCAGGGGGTGTTTATTTAACGGTGGCTATTAATTTTCTTCTTAGCCGTCGGATGTAAATCCGACTCTCTCGGTCGAATAATATTGATTTTAAAACATTTATAATCAAGCGTTTAGATCATACGTTTTTTGATGAGAGAGTCGGATTTACAT
>CAKZSH010000312.1 GCA_937918905.1 uncultured Saprospiraceae bacterium | reverse complement strand
CTCTCGGTCGAATAATATTGATTTTAAAATATTGATAATCAGGCATTTAGATCATACGTTTTTTGATGAGAGAGTCGGATTTACATCCGACGGCTAAGAAGAACAAGCTCAAAGACACACATTCATGAACACTCCCTAGGAATTCACATCAGCCTAATAAACCGATCAACAAATTCACCATTCAACTATTTTTTATTCCTTCTCCAAAGTCAGGACAATCAAATCTTCCTTTTCGATTTTTTTATTTTTCAATTGATTCAAGTAATTTTTACCTTCAGCCATCGCCTCTTTTTTATCCTCATACAGCCATTCCAAATACACAATATAATCCTCACTATCTCGATAAAAACAACCTAGCCAAAGTAGGTTAGCCTTAAAACCACTCCTTCTCAAAAAATTCATTCGACGCTCTGCTTCATTTAAAGAATCGTGGCGACTGTCTTGCACCACATATTTTTTTCCATAAAAATTAAAAAACCGAGTGCAATCGTAACTGGTCAATTTTTTATTTTCTGATTCCACATATATTTCTTTATCGCCACGAGTTGTCAACTCCCCTCTCTTTTGCAAAGGCGCCCTTTTCATAATAAAATCATTACGCTTATCTTTTTCCACTACAGCCAAATAAGAATCAGGTCTTTTCTTTGGAATAGGCTCAATGTATGGAGTATCTATTTTTTGGTCAAATTCATCAAAAGGTTTGTTATTTGTAATTTGATTCAATTTTTTATCGTACTCTGCTTCGTTAGTAATGTAATCGAAATTCTTATCCCTTAAATCTTCGTAAGCCACAAATCCAATCAATCCCAACATCAAGACAGAAGCAAACATAGGGCGATAATATCTTCGTTGATATTGTAAAAGAGACATTGCTTTGGAATCTATTCCTAGTTTTCCTTTTAAATTTTCCCACCAAGCAGAACCCCGTGTAGTCGGTACTACTTTTGAAAAATTTTCCATCCCCACAAAACTCAACATCTTTCGCTGGCTTCCAAAAAGATTTTCACGAGAAGGAGAAATCACCAGATGGGTATTTAAATCTTTATCAACTGATAACAATCCAAATCCGTTAGTAACACATTGTTTACGCAACTCTTCCAACGAAGGATCTTCAGGGCCATAAAAAACATTGTCGCCAATAGCAACCCATTGTTCATCAGCATGATATTTACGGAATTGTTGAAGTGCATAGATATATCTATACTTTGTTCTGTTTTGGAAAAAAAATCGATAACATAAAAAGACAATAAAAAACAAAGTGGAAAGTCCTAAAACCAATTGTAACTCATGATGTGCAAAAGTAAACCAATGAAAATAATGTGCAAATAACACTACAATTGCAACTATGGCACTTCCCCACATAAATGAATCCCAATTCAACATAGGATATTGCATTTGGAATTTCACTTCATCTCGTGTCTCAAAAGAAGTCGCCTCAACTGAAGCTACAAAATTTGAATCTTCACCTTGTGGAAATGAAATCATACCATCAGCAATAATACCATCCTTAGTTATTTGATTGACCTTGATGTTCGTCTCACCAGAACGGGGACGATGCTTATAATACATCTTTAAAAATCGCAGCGCAGATTTTTTAATATTGTGTTCGGATTGGGAAATCATAGTGTTGTAGTGGTTGTGATATTAAGTTGTTTCCAAAGTGTGATCGTCTCCATGGCTTCTTTGACATCGTGTACTCTTAAAATTTTTGCGCCACGTTCCAAAGCCATCGTATTTAAAACGGTAGTGCCATTTAGCGCATCTTGGGGAGAAAGGTTGAGGACTTTATAAATCATACTTTTTCGTGAAATTCCGATGAGTAAAGATAAGTCCAATATTTTAAATATGGTTAATTTTTTTAATAAATGATAATTATGTTCGACAGTTTTCCCAAAACCAAACCCTGGATCAAGTATAATATCTTTTACCCCTAAAGTCCTTAATTCTCCTACTTTTTTTATAAAAAAATCCAAAACCTCCAACGTAACATCCTGATAATCAGGCTGTTGTTGCATATCTTTTGGTTTTCCTTGCATATGCATTAATATGTAAGGAACGCCCAGTTTTGCTACTGTTGGAAAAAGATTTTCATCAATACTCCCTGCAGAAATATCATTGATTATGGATGCTCCTGCATGTACGCTTTCCTCTGCCACTCGTGCTTTTACCGTATCTATGGAAATAATCGTTTTGGGAAAATGTTGTTTTATTTTTTTAATTATTGGCAAAACTCGAAGTAATTCCTCTTCCTCATCTATGATTTCTGCACCTGGTCGAGAAGACATTCCCCCTACATCAATGATACTTGCCCCATCCAAAATCATTTGCTCCACTTGTTGTAACATTACATTTTCATTCTCATATTTACCACCATCGTAAAATGAATCAGGAGTTACATTTAGAATGCCCATGACTATTGGATCCGTGAGATCTAATAGTTGACCCTTACAATTTAAAGTAGTTTGAGGATGAAACATGTTTTTTATTTTTTCAAACCACGGTCTCCAGAAGTTTCGGGAGACCGTGGTTCGTTTTAATTTGTCAAAATTATAATAATTTTACGCTTCTTCTAATTTTCTTTTTTCAAACAAAAAGTAAAAACAATGAAATCTCATATCTCCAGTATCGTCAACTATAATTTATGGGCTAACAAAAACTTGATCGAAATGCTTCGAACTTGTAATGATGATTTAATTGATAAAAATATCATTAGTAGTTTTCCTTCTATTCGAAAAACATTAGAACATATTTGGGGAGTAGAAAATGGTTGGCTTAAAAGTATCATAGAAACCCCAGAAGAATTCTTTCCTGAATTTAAAGGAGATCATTCTTTATTGTATTCGGCATTAATAAAAGGATCGGAAAAATTTGCTCAATTTGGAGAATCTCTTAGTGAAGACCAACTCTCCTCGGAATTTATTACACAAATTCAAGATAAAAAATATTCATTTCAAAAACAACGTGCTATACAACATTGTATGAATCATACTACTCATCACCGAGGTCAGATCGTTACAATGGCTCGACAAATTGGTTTGGAAGAAATTACAGCTCGTCTTGATTATATCGAATATGTGGCGATTACTGAAAATAGTGAGGTCATTTGAATATTTAAAAGTTAAATAGTGAATTGGTTAAGTAGTCAATTAGGTCATATTGTGATCGAAAAAAATGGAGTCCAGCATTAGAGTTCACGTTAGCCAGAATAACCAATAAAGAAGCGACCAATTAACTATTCAATTTTTCCCAATTATTCGAAATTATTAATTATCCATTTTTAATTTTTAATTAAAAAAAGCCACATCCTTCTTTTGGAAAAATGTGGCTCTTATATTCTTCCTAGAATAAACTATTCTATGAAGAAATCAAAACAAAAAACAAACATTGTGTTCTATAAGAACAACAATGTAAACAAGAACTATTTGGAGAACGACACATGTTAAATCAATGCTGCTTAGGGAAAATTCTTTTAGCAATATTTTTTATTAATTTTGTAACATTATTATTAATTTTAATAATAACTGAGCCTATAAACCAAACGCAATCAATTGTAAATCAACTGTTTATCTATTACGACTAGTTCCTTTTCATACTACTAGACATAAGAAAAAAAGAAAAAAAATTTAAGACTGCGAGAAGTCTTAAATCTTAAATCTTTTTTCTTATGTCTAACTTGTATGATTCCTTTTCTAACTTATTTAATTAACCAACATTCACACAAAAGAAAGTCATGGAATACGGCAAAGGCACCTCATTAAGTAAAGGATTATTATACGTACTTTTTATTTCCGTATGCGGATTATTGTTTTATAATTGGTATAGAACTACTGATCTTAGTTTGATAAAAGGAAAGGATTATACGAGTGTCCCTAAGGAAATGCAAATCAAATACAAACCTGCTCAATTTGAATTTGATGCAGATGATGAAACTACACTTGCCATCCTCACCAATCCAGATCGCTATCAAAGAGAATTTAATGACTTGGTGTACAACTTTAATTTGAGTATGCTCAATCATGTAGCCAATCGAATGGATTTACCTGATTCCATCAAATTAATTATCGAACCTGAATACGAAAAACATCATCCCTACATGCGAAAAATGTACTATGAAGATTTTACAAAAATCAGAGATACTACTGCAAACATGTATGAATCATGGTATGAAAATAATAACAATAGCGCAGCTGAAGCATTGAATGAAGTCGCTTCCAATTACTCTTGTTATCTAGTGAATCAAGTGATTATGAACTCCATGATTGCTAAAGGTGGAACCATTGCAGGGATTGGTAATGGAGTCGAAACACCATGTATGATTGCTATGAGGGAAAGTGTTGCTCCTTTGATTCGTCGTTTAGAACAGAAAGCTGCAATTATGGATTTCAGCGCATCGAAGGGAATGATGGAGAAAAAAGTAGAAACTGCAATTGCGGAATTAGCGACGATGGAAGTTCGGGATCGCAAGGGATTAAATAAACAATTACAAACCAAGGTTTGGGGATTTGAAGTCTCCTCTACGGATATTGAAGTTTCTGCAATTAGTGTTTTGAAAGTAGGTTTTAAACTAAAACAATATTTTGACATCAGCATGGATTCAGGTCGAAAAAGAGTTACCGTTACCCTTCCCAATCCAACAATACTTTCACATGAGGTTTATCCTAAAATTGATAAACTAGAAGTGGGTTGGATGAGAGAGTTAAGTAATGAAGATTTTAATAAAAACTTTAATGTTCTTCGTAGTGAATTTAGAAGAGATGCCATCGAGGATCGAATAATGGATAAAGCAAAAGATCAAGCTGATGAGTTGATGCACTTGATGTTGGAACCGATTGTACGACAACTAGGAAAAAGATATAAATTGGTGGTGCGATTTAAAAATATGGGGAAATCTCCAGATGAATTGGAACTGGCACAAGAAAATATTGAAGGGTAAAAGACCTCTCTTTGAATTAGCGTTCCTAATTAATTTATTGGTTACTAAGTTATTGAGTTGATTAAGTTATTAATCGAAAACCTTAGAAAACAGGTTATTCGGAATAACTCAATAACGAATAACTTAATAACTGATGTTACGCAAAAAATATAATAATCTAGTTTCGAAAATATATTGAGTATTGAACGCGGAGTCGCTGAGACACAGAGTTGGTCGAATAACTTATTGAGGTCGCAGAGGATTTTTATTAAAATAAAAATGAGC
>CAKZSH010000311.1 GCA_937918905.1 uncultured Saprospiraceae bacterium | reverse complement strand
ATCGAGGCGGTCTTCAAGAATTTCATCAACGGTTTTGGCACGTTCCTTTTCAGATAAAATATTAAAGGTTTGATTTTGCGTAAATGCAATGTTATAAAATGTGAAGAATAGGAAGATGATTAGTATGTTTTTCATTTTATTATTTTTTGGAAAAATAAAAGTTATAATTGAAAAGAAGGAATTCTTTTAATACTATTTTTCTTATTTTTACTGCCTTATTGAATTTATTTATAGAACAAAAAAATCACTACATGCGTATCAAAGCAGAGTCCGTCAACGACTATATCGCCCAACTCCCCGAAGACCGTCAGGCTGCAATGAACAAGCTTCGAAAAATCATCAAAAAGAATTTACCCAAAGGATTCAAAGAAGCATTGAACTATGGAATGCCGTCTTGGGTCGTTCCACATAAAACTTACCCAGGTGGTTATCATTGCGATCCTAAATTGCCATTACCATTTTTAAGTATCGCTTCGCAAAAGAATTTTATTGCCGTTTATCATATGGGCGTCTATGCCAATCCTGATTTGATGAAATGGTTTGTAGAAGAATATCCAAATCATTGTAAACGTAAATTAGATATGGGGAAAAGCTGTATTCGATTTAAGAAGTTGGAGGAAATTCCATATGATTTAATTGGAGAATTAGTTTCGAAAATGAGTCCAAAAGATTGGATTGATATTTATGAAACTCATGTAAAAAGATAATATTTTGATGATCGTTTTACAAAACTATAAAGAGAAAAACCCTTCTTACTTAGGGAAGGGTTTTTCTCTTATAAAATATACAAACTATAAATTTCAAGAAATTCTAATCTTGATTCTTTTTTCAAAATGAAACTTACCAACTTAAAACAATTTCACTAAAGTCTCTTCCAATCTTAAATTGTTTTAAATCCTTTTTACCGTCTTTGACTTTCTTTAATTTCACAGTTTTTCCATCCACTTTTGCAGAACTAATTGATTCTGGAATTGCGTGGAAAACAACGGTAAATTCTTTGGCCTTTAAATCAAAATCGCCTTCGACCGTTTGCTCAATATTCAAACTATTTTCTGTACCTACCACTTTATAATTTCTTAAAGAAAAACCACCAGACTCATAACCATAACCTTGGCCTTCATCCATATAAAATTGGCTAGTCTTTTCTCCATTTATATAATAAATATGAATAAAAGTTTCAGGGTTTTCTTTTTCGTCTACATATTGTTGTACTTCATACATAGGAAAAGCGGTACCTCCTTTTATGAAAAGTGGAATTTCATCTATTGCTGTTTCTGCCCAAAATTCTAGATTGGCTTCCATTGCTTCATCCGTCCAGAAGTTGTACCAATTACCTTTTGGTAAAAACATCCAACGACCTTCTGCTTGTGGTTGAGAAATTGGACAAATCAATAAATCATCTCCCAAACAAAACTCTTCCATTCGATGCAAAGTCTCTTTTTCTGTTTGATCCAAAAATGATAATGGACGCAACATAGGTGTTCCTTTAGTCGAATATTGCCAAAATGCAGTATAAATATATGGCAAAATTCTATATCGAAATTCAATCGCTTTTCGGCTCAATTCTGCGATTTCTTCTCCAAATGACCAAGGCTCTTGATCTCCATGATCTCCAGAGGAATGCGTTCTGAAAAATGGATGAAAAACAGCCATCTGTAACCATCTTAAATATAATTCGCCACTTGGCTGATCGATAAATCCTCCAATATCAGAACCAATAAATGACATCCCAGAAATGGCAACTCTTTGGCATTGTCTATTGGCAATTTTTAATTGTTCCCAAGTAGCCACATTATCACCAGTCCAGCCTGAAGAGTATCTTTGACCTCCAGCATAAGTAGATCGAGTAATTACAAATGGACGATTTTGAGGTGCATTTTGTTTAAGCCCATCATAAGTTGCTCTTGTCATTTGCATACCATACACATTATGAGCTTTTCGATGACTACAAGGATTTCCATCATAATCATGTCGAACATCATTGTAAAATGTTTTTTCTGATTGAGTGAAATTATCTGCCAGAAAGATAGCAGGTTCATTCATATCATTCCAAACCCCATGGACGCCAGTTTCAGCAATCATTTCTTTATACAATGTCGCCCACCATTCCCTTACTTCAGGTTTTGTGTAATCAGGAAAATAACAATCTCCTGGCCACACGGGAGCGACTAATAAAGGGCCATCCCCTCTTTTACAAAACATATCTTTTTCAAGTCCTTCTTTACAAACCCAGTAATCTTTATCTACTTTGATTCCAGGATCAATCATTACAATGGTTTTAAAACCTTGTTTTTCCAATTCCTTTATCATTCGTTTTGGATCTGGAAATTTTTCTTTATCCCATGTAAAACATCGAAACCCATCCATATAATCAATATCCAAATAAATGGCATCACAAGGAATCTGACGTTTTCTAAATTCTTTAGTGATTTCCTTAACTTGTTTTTCAGGGTAATAACTCCATTTACATTGATGATACCCCAATGCCCAAAGCGGTGGCAATTCTGGTTTACCAGTCAAATCAACAAACTGTTCAGCGACACTTAATAACTCTGGCCCATAGAAAAAGTAATAATTCATTTCTCCTCCATCAGCCCAAAAACTGGTAACATTTGCACGTTCTTTTCCAAAGTCAAAATAACTACGGAAAGAATTGTCGAAGAAAAGTCCGTATCCAATTCCACTATGAATTCCATAATAAAAAGGAATATTTTTATATAAAGGATCTGTATCTGCTCCATAGCCATAAGAGTCGGTTCCCCAATTAGTGAATCGTCCTTTTCGTAAAGTTAGCTTTCCAGCCTTATCACCTAAACCATAAAAATTCTCTTGGCTTTTTAGTAATTTGCTCATTTGAACAATCTCACCCCCATGAGTATCATCATTTTCCCAATGGAAGCCTTTTTCATCTTCACATATTACTGTACCTGAACGATCCATAATGATAACCCTCAAGTCAGCCTTATTGACTCTACAAATGACTCTTTGAGTAGTAACTCTAAAATGATCTTCTTTTTCTTTGAATTCAACTTCAGGATGTTCTGGTTGAAATTTTTCATCAATTGCGTATGAAAAATCATTTTGAAAAATCCCAGTTGCTGAATATCTAAAACGAAGCATCCGATGAGTTAAAATTTCAAGGCAAAGGGTTACATCATTTTCACACTCAAAATAATATTTGTTTTCCTCCTTTCGATAAGAAGTAATTGAAAGAGGATATTTCTCGTTGGGCGTTCTAACCATTGCACTTTCTTTGATAAATTCATTCATATTTGAATATAAATATTTGAGGTTTATTTAATGATTACACAAATAAAGACTAATTAATATAATAAGATAAAAATCATTCCATTAATTAAAAGTTATTTTAATATTTTCTAAGATTCTACAAACGGTGCCAGTCCTAACAGACTTGGAGTAAAAAAGCCCAGAGGACTGTCTTCCCAATTATTCGGGATATTAAATTCTTTCAAAATTGAAGATAAGGGACGTAGTTCCGACCCCGTTTAATTATTTTAACTATTGATTCATATTCACATTTATTAATATTTTTTTTGAGATTACTTTTATAGGCTTCTAGGCAAAAAACATGAACGAAACCTGCGGTTCCGTTTCGGCGTCCCAAAGTTTCGGGATTAACGACAAAGGATAAAAAAAGAATCCAAAATAAATTATGAATAAACGTGAACAAATTCGTATTAAAAACTTACAACATAAAAAACTTTATTCAATAGAAAAAATGGCATAAAGAAAAAGTTTAATATTATAATAAAATCATTGGTTTTTGTACTTTTATGGCATAAATTTAAAATTAAATTTACTTTTAGTGAATTTTACACGATGTATCTTAATTTTTAATTTTTCGTACAAACTTATTGTCTTAATTTTAGATATTTTCAACTCCTCCTATCCAAAAGTAAACCTCTATTTAAAATCAAAAAAACAATCAAAATGAAAAAACTTAAAGTTCTTAAACTTGGATGGGAATTTCCTCCATTAATTAGTGGAGGATTAGCTATTGCCTGTTATGGAATTGCAAAAGCCTTAGCAAAAAAAACAGATCTTACCGTTATATTACCTAAAGCAAGTCAGAACTCTATTTTGGATAATGCCAATATTATTGGCCTAAATAATATTGATGTTGAAATCAGTAAATATCAACAACATACTGAAAGTGAGGTTTATAAAAAATATAATGCATTTGCGAAAACTTTGTTTGCACCTGGAATGGAGGACGTCGCACCTTACCCTTCCCTAAAAGAAATAAAAGTGGAAGGTTCTACCACTACCGAGAATCATTTTCAAACTACATCTTACGCTAATAATTTTACCCATACCGAAACGAAATCTATTTTTTATGGTAGATTCCATTTGGATGAAATGTACGGAGATGATGTACAACAAAAAGTAGTAGAGTATGCAGAATACGTTGCGGCATTGGCTGCCAATTTAGAATTCGATGTTATTCATGTTCACGATTGGATGACCATGCTAGCAGGGATTAAATTAAAACATCAAAGTGGAAAGCCTCTAGTCATTCATGCTCATGCGTTATGCTATGATCGAGCTGGACCAGATGCAAGAGGTTGGAATTATGATTTGGAAAAATATGGCTTGGAAAATGCAGATGCAATAATTCCCGTGAGTAAATATACTGGTTCAGTTGTAGAAAAACATTATGGAATCAATCCTCAAAAAATATTCCCTGTACACAATGGTGTCGAACCTGTAGAAACTTTTAGTGAAAATTCTTCATTTCCCGAAAATTTAGTTTTATTCCTTGGACGGATTACGGGACAAAAAGGGCCAGAATTTTTCTTAGAAGTAGCTTCAAAAGTTATTGCCGAAAATGATAACGTAAGATTTGTAATGGCTGGTAGTGGCGATAAATTAAAAAGAATTATTGAAACTGGAGCTTATCGAAAAGTAGGAAACAAATTTCATTTTACAGGATTTCTCAATCGAGAAAAAGTAAATAAACTATTGGCTATGGCTGATGTATATTGTATGCCTTCTGTTTCTGAGCCATTTGGATTATCAGCAGCAGAGGCTGCTCAATTTGGTATTCCTTGTGTGATATCCAAACAAAGCGGTGCTGCTGAAGTATTGAACCATGCTTTAAAAGCTGATTTTTGGGATGTTAATTTAATGGCCAAACATATCACGGATTTATTGGAAGATGAAGATTTAAGAAAGCGAGTTATTGATGGTACTTTTGAAGATATCAAAACTGTAACTTGGGAAAATACCGTCAATGGAATTATGGAGGCCTATTCTCATGTTTTGGGATATGATGTTACAGGAGGTGTGAAAAATGAAATAAAGGATATTCCAAAACCTCAAAATATTTCATATAGCGTAAAAAAGAAAGTTGTTCCAACAATAGAAATACAAAAAGATGATTTGAAAAAAATTGAAGGTATTGGGGCTAAAATTGAATCTTTATTAAATGAAAATAATATTTATTCTTATGCTGATTTATCAAATGCAAAATTGAGTAAATTAAAATCTATTTTGGAAAATGCAGGAAGTCGTTTTAGAATGCACAACCCTAAGACTTGGGCAGATCAATCTGAAATGGCTGCAAAAGGAGAATGGGATGCTTTAAAAAAATGGCAAGATGAATTGGATGGTGGTGTATAATGTGTTGATTATGAACTAACCTATATTTTAGAAAAGCAAAACTCAAAAATATTCAATCAATTATCAATGATAAAAAACACATGAAGAACGTCTGTTTATATTTTAATTTACATCAACCCAATCGATTAAAGCCTTATACTTTTTTCGAAATTGGAACAGATCATTTTTATGAAGATGATAAATTAAATAAAGATTTCTTAGATAAAATTTCTACAGATTGTTACCTACCTATGAATGCTCTGATGATGGAGAATATTCAAAAACTAGGGCCTGATTTTAAATTTTGTTTATCTATTTCAGGTACATTGATTGAACAAATGGAAAACCATCGACCTGATGTTTTACAATCTTTTATTGAACTTTCAAAAACAGGACAGGTAGAATTTATTGGACAAACATATTATCATTCCTTAGCCTACTTACATTCTGTAGATGAGTTTGAACGTCAGGTAAAAAAGCATACGGCAAAAATAGAAGAACATTTTGGACAAACCCCCAAAGTGTTTAGGAATACGGGTATGATTTATTGTAATGACCTAGCAGGAAGGCTTGAAGAGTGGGGATTTAAAGGGGTGATGGCAGAAGGTTTAAACAACCATTTGAATGGGCGTTCTTACAATCATCTTTACGCTGCACCTAATGTAAAAAAGATAAAAACCATCTTAAAAAATTATAAACTTTCAGCTGATTTCACCCATCGTTTTATGGATAAAAATTGGAATGAATATCCATTAACCGCAGATAAATATGCTAAATGGATTGCCAATGATACTGGGGATTGTGTCAATATTTTTATGCCTTACGAAACTTTTGGACAACATCTTTCACCTGAATCTGGAGCCTTTGATTTTATCAAACACTTGCCTAACGAATTGAAAAAAAATGACATTACATTTTTGACTGCAAGTGAGCAAGTGGATAAATTAGGAGTTAGTGGAATTTATGATATTCACCTACCTACCTCTTGGAGAGATTCGGAAAAAGACCTTTCGGCATGGAGTGGAAACAATATGCAAAAAGAAGCTTTACAAAAATTATATAGTTTAGAAAATACGGTAATCCATTCTCAAGATCCTGATTTAATTCATGTTTGGAGTAAGTTACAAACCGCAGATCACTTTTATTATTTGAATACAAAAATTGCAGAGGATGGTGCAACAAGAGATTATTTAAGTCCTTACGAATCTCCTTATTCAGGATATATTTATTACATGAATGCCTTAGCTGATCTAGAAATCACTTGTAAGGAAAAAATGTAAGTGTATTACTTTTTTTCTCTACGAATCCCGAATTTTCTTTGTGAAGATTCGGGATTTTTGTTTTAAATTAGGGAGTAGGAATTAAATAACTTACTCATATGAAGCAGTTATATCTCACAATTTTTTCAAAAAACCATACCAATGAATACTTATAAAATTATCAAAGGAAAATTTCATGTAAAAGGCTATTCACCTGATGGTGACTCTATCCGATTTGAAGCGGATGACAGAAGACATTGGGATTTCTTAAAATGGGCTAAAAAATCTTCTCATCTTAGAGTAAAAAAACAATTAAGAATTGAAGCGATTGATGCCTTGGAAACGCATTATGAAAACACTCGGCAACCGAATGTATTTGCAATTGCCGCATTGGAAAGAATGCTAGAAGTGATTGGAATTACTGATGTGAAATATAATCTATTGGTAACAAAAATTACAAGTGCCAACGATAGAATTCCAGGATTTATAGCAACTGCTAATGTTGATATTTTTGGACGGCCTATTAGTTACGTTTTCCCGCAAGGAACAGATTTAGTGGATGGTGCAGAAATGACTGCAGACTTACTTCCTATCAAAAAATCAATCAATTATATTTTAATAAAGGAAGGGATTGTTTATCCTACATTTTATACTACTACCGAACCCCGTGTCGTTGATTTATTAACCTATACCATAAAATATTCTAGAAGGTCAAGAAGAGGCTTATGGGCAATTGATCGAACCATGGGTTTCACACTTCGTAATGTCAAAACGATTCAAGAGGACGTAGTTATTTTACCAAAACTTTTCCGCAGGTTTGTTTCTTTTTTCAAATATCGTTCAGACATCAATACTTTCCCCGATTTTCTAAGAGACAATGCGGACCCCATTCTTTTGAATGATGGAACAGTTACTGATTTAAGAAATATACTTTACAATGAAGGCAATAAATATGGCCTTTTGGTTAAGCCTGAGCATTTTAAATTTATTCCTAAGGATTAGTTTTGGTGACTGGTGATTCGTTCTTTCACTTTTAAGAAATATGGATTCACCAATTTTCGAAACGAATCACCAGTAACTAATTACTAATCACTAAAACTTAGTTTTCCCCATAAAAACATTTACTCCTGGATGGAGTGGATTTCCTGACGCCCGACGATTTCCAACAACCTGACCTGCATGCCAAAGTGCATCTGCAATAGGACCATTTATCAAATTCCAAAATGGATATTCTGATTTTTTCTCTCCTCTTTGAAAGATGATTTTCATGTTCTCAACTTGAGCATCTTTTTTTTGTAACAAATCACTTGCAGCTTTAAAATTTTCCAAAGTAGCCTTTCTTTTTTCTTTAAAGTTAAGCTCCCTTTCCTTAGTTGCGCCTCCTCTAATATTTGGCCTTGAAGCAACCGCATTTAATATTGTTTTTGATAATCCGTATAAATGATGGATGGTTTCGGCAGTTGTTCTACTCGTTTCGCTAGCTTTGTAAGCTAAATCTTCCTCTCTTAAATCTTCCGTTGCCCAAAAATATCGATACCCCAATCCATCAATCATCCTAGCCGTAACACCTTCTGCTGAGAGATTTTTTGGTGCTTCGGGGATTTCGTGATAAGGTAAATTATCTGGCATCGCATCCATAGTTTCTAATTCCTCTTGAGCGAAAAGATTTCCAGATAAAATAAAAAGAAAAAAGAAAAGGGTGAATATTGATTTCATAATAAATTTATTTTTTAAAAAATTATTTAAACCATTTGAAATACAAATGTACAATCTTAGTTTTGCCAAAAAAAATGCAAACCAAATTTATCATTTTCGATTGTGACGGAGTACTTGTAGATACTGAAGCAATTTCAACAAGAGTTTTGGCAGAAGAAGCAAGAAAACTGGGTGCTCAACTTTCTGATGAAGAGGCACTTGATATCTTTACTGGGACAAGCTATGATTTCGTTTTTTCTTTTATCCAAAAAAGACTAGGTAAAGATCTTCCAGAAAATTTTGAAAAAATTTATCGTGATCGAACATTTAAAGAATTTGAAAAAAACTTACAACCAATTCCTAATATTCATAAAGTCATTCAGCAACTAAAGCTTCCATTTTGTGTAGCTTCAAATGCACCTGCATATAAGGTCAACTTTAATTTAAAACTTGTTAATCTATTTCCTTTTTTTGAGGGTAAAATTTTTAGTGCTTATCAAGTTAAAGCGTGGAAGCCTGATCCTACTTTGTTTTTAACTGCGGCAAAAACATTTGGATTTAAACCCAACGAATGTCTTGTAATTGAGGATAGCCCAGCAGGAGTTCAAGCTGCCGTTGCAGGAGAAATGCGTGTTTTAGGTTATGCAAATAGTGATGCCAAGAAAGAAAAATTAGCAAAGAATGGAGCGATAGTAATCAAAGACTTAATGGAAATCTTTGATCACTTGAGCTAATTTTTGTTTTTTTGCCTTTCTTTAAAAGTTGTTAAATTCTTGTTATTGGTGATTCGTGATTCGTTTCTAAATACTTTTAAGAATATGGATACAACAGTATTCGATACGAATCACCAGTCACTAATCACCAATAATTTTATTAATCAAAAATAATTTTTCGAAAAAATTAAAATATGAAAATTGCAATTCTTGGATATGGAAAAATGGGTAAGACTATCGAACAGCTTGCCTTGGAAAATGGACATGAAATTATTTTAAAAGTGGATGATTCCAATGCAGTCAGTTGGACTAATCAACAATTACAAAATGCTGATGTCGCCATCGAATTTACAAACCCCGAAAGTGCTATAAAAAATATTAAACGATGTTTGGAAAGTAGCGTCCCAGTAGTGTGTGGAACAACTGGATGGTTAGAAAAAATAGACGAGGTCAAAGAAAAATGTCATGCTGAAAATGGAGGATTTTTCTATGCTTCAAATTTTAGTATTGGTGTCAATATCTTTTTTAAGTTAAATAAAATTTTAGCAAAAATGATGAATGACTATCCACAATATAAAATTACAATGGAGGAAATTCACCATACTCAAAAACTTGATGCTCCAAGTGGAACTGCGATTACCCTCGCTGAAGGTATCATCGAAAATGTAGATAGAAAGTCACAATGGGTAAAAGAGAGTAATTCCTCAATGGAAGAGCTTCCTATTTTTTCCAAAAGAATTGAAAAAGTGCCTGGTACTCATCAAATCAAATACGACTCTCCCATCGACACCATTGAAATAAAACATACTGCTCACTCAAGATTGGGTTTTGCAAAAGGTGCGCTCCTTGCTGCCGAATGGATGGTAGGAAAGAAAGGAATTTACGGAATGAAAGACCTTTTGGGGAACGGTTAACTTTGAATTGTGAACTTTGAACTTTGAACCAATATTTGTGATAAAGTAATGGTGATAAAAAAATGGTAATTGCTCGAAATACGTATCGAACAATCACCATTTTTGATTCACAGTTCACCGTTATCAGTTCACCGTTAATCACTTTACTGTTGCGTGAATCGCTAAACAATCACTAATTTTTTCCAAAAGATCTTCCTGACCGAATGGTTTTCCAACATGATCGTTCATACCAAAAAGTTTAGCTTTTTCTTTTTCAGTTAAGAATGCTGAAGCAGTCAAAGCAATGATTGGCATATCACGTTTTCGAGGATCAGGATTTTTTCTAATCTCTGCGGTTGCACGGTATCCATCCATTTTAGGCATTTGAATATCCATCAAACAAAGATCAAAATACATCGTATCTATTGCCTCCAATGCTTCCAATCCATTATCAGCAGTCACGACATCAATATCAAGTTTACGTAAAAGTTTAGCTACCACCAATTGGTTGATTCTGTTATCCTCAACCAAAAGTATTCTATTACCAGAAAGGTGTTCGAAAGTTTTATTTTCTTTCACCTTCGTTTCATTCGCTTTTGGTTTATCATCAGCAATTTTAAAAGGAAGGTAAAGTGTAAATGTTGTTCCGGAACCTACCTGTGAAGTGCCAATAATTTTACCATCTTGCAAATCAACCAAACGTTTTGTTATTGCTAATTCCAAACCAGTACTTCCATATCCTTCAAACATATCCGAAGCCTTTCGCTTAAAACTTTGGAACATATCATCCAGTTGACTTTGTTTCATACCACTTCCAGTATCAGCGATAGTCAACACAATAGTCATATCCTTTTTCGACATCTCATGCAATTTTGCATCAATGTCGATTCCACCTTGTTCCGTATTTTGAATACTATTATTTAATAGGTTCGTCAAAATCTGATTTAACCGTACGGGATCACCTGTAACCTGCGCTGGAATTTTAGTATCCATAGTAAAGTTCAGCTTAATATTTTTATCCTCAGCAGGTAATTTAAATCGAGTCATCACCTCTTCAAAAGTATTTTTGATAGAGAAATCTCTTTTCTCTAAAGTAATTCTACCTGCTTCAATTTTTGAATAATCCAATACATCATTAATAAAAACAACTAAGTTATTGGCTGAAAATTGAAGCGTTCGCAAATGTTCTATTTGCTCAGGTCGTGGATTTTCTTCTAATAATAAATGTGTCAAACCTGTGATAATATTCATAGGCGTTCGCATTTCGTGTGCCATTGTTGCCAAAAATCGATCCCTTGCAAAAGAGGATTGCTCTATACTTTCTCGCTCTGCCATTTCATTCACCAACTTGCTGTTCAAAATATCCAAATTTTGATTTTTCTCTTCTACCAAACCATGTTGCTTTGCAATCTCTTCTTTTTGTCGATTGATCTCGGAATTCATAGTCCGCAACTTGGTATTATCTTTCTTCTTTTGTACAAAACTTTTATACAAACTCATCATAAATAAGACACCTAACCCCATCAATGCAAATAAGAAATAGTTGAATTTTTGATTATATGCATCTTGTTGCTTGAGTGTCGTAATCTCGGCTTTTTGCTTTTCTGCTGCAAACTCAGATTCATACTTTGTAGTCAATTCCAGTAAAGCATTTGATTTTTCAAAGTTAAATAGAGTCTCCTTTTCTTTTACATATGCTAATTGATTCTGATATGCATTCTGATAATCTTTAATAGAAAAATAAGTATCTGAGACATCTTTGTAAATGTCTTGTTTTCCTGGAAGCGTTTCCATCGATTTCAACAACTGTACTGCTGCTCCCAAGTTCTTTTTTGCTTCAGCATTTTCTCCAATTCTGCTATAAATGATTCCATAATTTTTATGGCATTCTGCTATTCCTAATTGATTATTGATTTGTTTTCGAATAGACATTGCACTTTCGTTAGCATCCAAAGCTTCATCATAGGCTTCTTGTTCAATATGCGTTAAAGCAATATTATTAAAATCCATTGACAATCCTTTCATGTCCTCAATCGACATATGCAAATCTTTAGACATGCTATAATAAGTCAATGCTCCATCGTAATTTCCAAGGTCAGTATTGATTCCTCCAATATGACTTGCAATATCAGCAGCACCTCGGAAGTCTTTTAAATCTCTACGAATATTCATCGCATGATTATAATGCTCTTGAGTCTTTCCATAAAGTTTTTTAAATAAATATAAATCACCAAGGTTTTTATGAGTTTCAGCTGTTCCCCCCCAGTCCTGTGCTTCTTTTCTTAGCTTCAAAGCTTGAACTAAATGACCTTCGCTTTTATCAGGACTTTCTTGTTGAAAAAATACAACTCCAATATGGTTTTCAGAAGTAGCAATTCCTTTTTTATCTCCTATTTTATCTCTGATTTTTTTTGCATCTACAAAATATTTCATTGCATTGGTATAATCATACTTAGCCTGGCAAACCAATCCCATTTGATCATATGCATTTGCAATACCAGCTTGGTAGCTTATTTCTTGTGCTTTCTGGTAGGCTTCATTGGCAATTTTATTCGCATCATCTAATTGCTTATTTGTAATTAAAGTCGCAGAAATTGCATTCAAACTATTAACAAAATCCTCCCCTGTTTGTCCTTGAATTGTGCCACGTAGGCTATCCACCATAGTTTGGTTTTTGGCAAAGAGAATATTAGAAATGAGTAAAAATGAAAATGTGAGTAAAGAAAGATACTTCATTTGTTGAGATTAAAATTTAATAAAATTTGGATATTGATAGGATTTATTTGAGCCTACTGAAAGGACACATTACCTTTAATCATATTATAAATATGCAAATTTGATGCCGTTTACTATTCACTATTCACATCCTCCTAAATGTTAGGAAAAAGGAAAAAAGAAAGAGTCTTGATATTAGAGGCAAAGTTTATCTTATTTTCTACTTTTGAAGAAATTAAACCGATTTGCAAAAAACTAGAAAAACTAGCCAAAAGGCTCTCTAAAATGAGAGTCGATAATAAAATTAGATGTTAGAAAAAAGAAGGTTTCATACACTTGATGCTTTGCGTTTCTTTGCCTTTTTCAAGGTATTCCTATTGCATATTCCTTTGCAAGGAGAATTTCCAATTTTCTCTTTTCTAAAAAGTGGAGGTGGAATAGGTGTGAGTCTATTTTTTGTATTAAGTGGATTTCTCATTACCTACCTTTTGGTTTTTGAAAAAATCCAAAACGAGCAAATTTCACTTCAAAGATTCTTTATTAGAAGGAGTTTTCGCATTTATCCATTGTTCTTTTTTTTAGTTTTTATAGCATTTATTTTACCCTATCAATTTAAAGAAGAGATTGGATTTCATATGATAGGTGGTGGATATGAATTGGACTGGAGATACTCCTTTTTCTTTTTGGAAAATTATAAAATGCTGCTGGAAGATAATTTTCCTAAAACAACTCCTCTATCTGTGTTTTGGTCACTTTGCATTGAGGAACATTTCTATATCGTTTGGATGTTTTCCATTTATTTTATTCCAGTAAAAAGGATTTTTTCTTTCCTACTTATTTCCATCGCAATTGCATGGATAGCAAGATATTTCGATGCTATGATATGGGATAATCATATGATTACACAAAATGATCTTTTTACCAATATTGATTATTTTGCCATAGGAGGTATTCTTGGTTTTTATGTTGCAAAAGATTATAATCGGGTTATAAAGTTTATTCAAAAAATCAATACTTCTTGGAAGTATCTTTTTATCTTTTTCGTTATCAATTTAGTCGTTTTTCAAGAACAGCTATTACCATCTGATAATTATATTCTTTCCATTTTTCGACCTACATTAATTGCATTAGCTTTCACAAGTTTGATAGCCATTTTTATCCCAGAAAATTCTCCTATTCGAATCTCTGATAACAATATAATTTCATATTTAGGAAAAATCAGTTACGGACTTTATGTCTATCACATTATTTTAGTTCATATTCTTTTTCAATACTTCATTAAATATAAAATTATGATGGATGATTGGTGGACAGTTAGTGGTTTTATGATATTAGTTCTAGGAGGAAGCATCATGTTCAGTATCCTTTCCTTTAAATTTTTAGAAAAACCTTTTTTAGAATGGAGAAAAAGGTACTAGGCAATCACGGTACAAGTCAAGGTAGGACTTTAAAAAGTCTTGGGTTA
>CAKZSH010000310.1 GCA_937918905.1 uncultured Saprospiraceae bacterium | reverse complement strand
AAGGCTTCTTTTTCAATATGATTTCGCTTCGCTATGAAAAAATGAAGCCGTACCGAAGGGTATGCCTTAATTTTTTCATTTCCTCATATTAAAAAATAATCTCTTCATACGGGTAGGTTATTTAATTCCTACTCCCTTATTACCTTATTTTTGTCGATACTAAAAACAAAAAAGGCTTCCAACTTTCGTTGGAAACCTTTTGCTGACTTTAGTTAGTCTAGGGTTATTTTTTAGGTAGTTGAGCCCAACCACTATTTCTTTTCTTAGTATTATCGATTGCTTTTAATTGTTGAACAATTACTGTTCCGTGGTCAGAATCAGCAGGTCCATATTTTTGAGCAGCCATCAAGAAGTCAACAGCTAAGTCATAATTTCTATTGGCTTGAAATTCCATAGCAGAAGAAATCCATGCTGTTTGAAGATTATTTACAATATCATCTTTTGATTCTGCTAAATCTTCTTCCATTGTAGCTACCATAAAAATAGTATTCATGCTACCGTGTATAGTTTGACCATCTATTTTTGAATAAGTAGATTTTACTTTCATGCTGCCTTGGTGCCATTTAGTTTCTAATTGGTCACCGTTGGCAAATTCGAAAATAGCAGTTCCATGTAATTTGTCATTTTCCCATTCTCCTCTAAGCGTATCGCCGTTTTTCCAAGTAACGATTCCTTCTCCTTGACGCATTCCTTTTTTAAACATACCGATGAAACTGTTTCCATCTCTTTTTTTATAAGTTCCTTTTCCTTCCGCTTCATCATTTACCCATTGACCATGGTAAGAATCTCCGTTAGATAAAAGGATAGCACCTTTTCCATGCATTTTTCCTTCTTTGAATTCTCCTAAATATTCATCTCCGCTTTTAAATTTCATCAGCCCTTTTCCATTAGGAATACCGTAAGCCATTTCACCATCAAAAGCATTACCGTTGCTGAAGTTTTTATGTCCGTCGCAAAAAGCAGCTTTGTCAGAACAGGTACTATTTTGAGCAGAAAGATTAACCGAGAAACAAGAAACAAGAAGTAGGAGTGTCCAGATTTGTTTAGGTAAAAATGACATGTTGTTGTGGTTTTTGAAATCTTAAAAATTGTTTGAAAAAAATTGAAGGAGGGATAATCTTGGAAGGATATTATGATTTATACAAACAGCGTTCCAAAAGTTACTTTCATATCAGGTTTTGAAAAAGTATTGAAATTGTTTTTTTCTTTAAAAAATATAATTTGGGAAGGAAAGGATGAAAAAAGATAATAAGGGCGTAGGAATTAAATAACCACTAGAGTGGATTTTTGGAAAGATTAGAAATCCAATCGCTTTAATTTCTCTTTTAATTCCTTTTATCAGAATTGTAGTTGAGTGTTAGAGATTCTATTTGTGCTTGTATTGTTATTGAAAAAGGGAATAACAAAAATGTAGTAATCGTTTTCATATTTTATTGAAGGTAGTACCTCTTTTTTTATGAAGGTTGCATGTTATGAGACAGTTCAAAAAAGTGTGTCAATGGTGTTTTGATTCGTAGCCGTCGGATGTAAATCCGACTCTCTCAATCGAAAATCGTAACGATCGATTTAACGGATTGATAATCACAGTATTATATCAAAATATTTTCGACCGAGAGAGTCTGATTTACATCCGACGGCTACAAATCAAAACACCATTGACACACTTTTTTGAATACCCTCTTATCGAATAAATTACTTTTGCCCAATCTCTTTCAACAACTGCTCCACCGCTTTTTTCAATTGTTGATCTTCCCCTTTAGCTTTTCCGTCAGGAGTATTTTGTACTTCAATATCTGGAACAGCAGGCCCCCATTCCATATTTTCTTCCGTAGCTTTTACATACCAACCTCTAAATGGCATTCGAACAAACGACCCATCTAACAATCCACTTCCGCCCGTAGAAATTACCGCACCAAAAGTAGGCATTCCTACCAAGGTGCCGATACCCAAATGTTTGAAAGCATGAGAAAAAATTTCAGCATTGGAATAACTATTTTCATTACACATGGCAATGGAAGGTTTTGTCCAACTAGAAAATGGCAACCGTTCTCCAAAAGGATAAGTCTCTTTAAATTTTCGATGTTCCTTTTCCAAATCTTTAGCTGCACCTCGTGGAACGGTATAAGCATGTTGTCGAACATTTAAAACCGTCATCAACATATCCGTCGTCCAACCTCCTCCATTAAATCGAACATCAATTACCATCCCTTCCTTTCCCAAACCACTTGCAGTTAACTCTCTTTCGAATCGTTCAAAACTCGTCCAATTCATACCTTGAATATGAATATACCCCAATCGACCATTCGAATATTTATCCGTTAAACGTTTGCGTTCTTTGACCCATGCTCGATAGAGTTGTCCTCGAATAGAACTCGTTGGGCGAATGATAACTTCTCTTTGCACGCCTCCTGAGTTGGAAACTTCCAACAAGATGCGTTCATTGGTTTTTCCATTTAAGAGTGAATATAAATTAGTGTTACCATTGATGGAAGTACCATCAACAGAACGAATAACGTCGCCTACATTTAATTTGCTTTCAGTTCGATCAGCAGGTGTATTTGGAATGACAGTTGTGATTTTTACACCTTGTGCATTTGGTTCCACTTCGATACCGAGCAGACCAGTACGTTCCCGTTGTGTTTCTTCAGGAGTACCGCCACCTCGTAATCCCATATGACTTGCATTGAGTTGTCCTAGCATTTCATTATAAAAAAACTGGAAATCTTGTTTTGTTGATGCATTCATACATCGGTCACGATAATATTCACGCAATTGGTTCCAATCCTTTCCATGAAAATTAGGATCATAAAAACCATCTCGAAGTCGTCGCCATCCTTCTTCAAAAACTTGTTTTCGTTCCTCTTTATGATTGATGTCCATTTTAGCTTGGAAGCCTAGAGATTCTTGTTTGCCACCTTCGATTTTTATTTTAGCGATGCTGCCACCACGTTTGATTCCGTAAAGAAATTTTCCAGACTTATCGAGATGAAGATTAGAAACACTAATTTTCGAAGCTATAGTCTTGACATCTTCACCATTCCATTTTACTGACATCAAACTTGCAGGCCCAGGAGAACCTTGTCGCCCTCCACCATTTGTAGTAAAATAAAATGATTCTCCATCTTTTGAAATCATCAGATTACCTTCATTTCCAGCAAGGCGCGTTACTTGTTCAATTCGTTCATGAATATCTTCAAAGTCAATTACTACAGGTTTGACCTTTTTATCTTTTTTCTTTTTGTCATCTTTTTTGCCTTTACTTTTGCTTTTTGCAGGTTCATCATCTTCTGCATCTTCCCAATCATCTTTGGTTTTTTCCCAGTCTTCTTTTTTTAACCAAACAAACCATACGTCCCGATCACCATTATTCCGAGTAGATATAAAACCTAGTTTTGTTCCATCTTGACTCCACTTTGGAGAGGAGTCTCCTCGTGGATGCAAACTTACATTGACAGGTGCTTTGCTTCCATCGACAGCATGAATATAAATTTCCTGATTGAAATTAATATCATCTGCAGCGTAGGCAATCCATTTGCTATCAGGGCTCCATGTGACTCCACCTGGGGTATCCCAACCATCAAGAAGAACTTTTTCATTGGATAAAGTTCCGTTACTTGAGATATTCGCAACCACTAAAATGCCTCGTCCACGGAGGTATGCAATTTTTTTACGATCAGGAGAGATGACTACTCTTTCTTCATCGGCTGCATTGTTGGTAAGTCGTTTGATATTGGTTTTAAATGTTTTGTATAAATTTTTCTCCTTGGCATCCGAAGAATGGATAGCGTATAAATCAAATTTTCCTTCTCGATCAGAGACGAAAAGTAGGGTAGAGTCATTGAGCCAAACTGGTTCTTTATCTCGGTAAGGATGATCGGTTAATTGTACGGAACGCTTTTTTTCTTTATTATTTAATTTTACAAAAAGTTCTCCATGCACCACAAATGCGATTTGTTTTTCATTTGGAGAAAGTGCGTAATCACTTGCTTCTTTAGAAAATGTTTTATGTTCGATGGGGTCAAAGCGATAATCTTTGGAGACTTGAATATTGATAGGTTGTGGTGTTCCTTTTGATTTGATACTCATCGAATAGAATTTTGTACCTTTTTCAAAAACAATCGTTGAACCATCTTGGCTCACATCAAAGTATCGAATACCTTCGTCCGTAAAATTAGTTAAAGCAATTGGTTGTGCTTTTCCATCTGCATTAACTGATTTGGAATAAATATTATAGCGACCATTTTTTGCACTTAAAAAATAAACGTTATCTCCTCCCCAATCAGGATAAATTTCTTGTGAGTCGAAATCGATAAATTGTTGATACGTTTTTGTCTTTGTAGAATACAGCCAAATATTTCGATTGGCAGGACCGGTGTAGGCTTCTCTTGCCACTCTACAAGTTCCTCTTACAAAAGCGATATAATTACCATTTGGACTTGGCGATGGCATTAACCCAACAGCATCCAAAGCTCGTTGTGGAGTTCCACCATTTTTTGAAATAGAATAAATTTCTTGTTCACGTTCTACTTGTTGGAAAGCTCTTCGAGTATTAAAATATATTTTTCCATCGCTTCCCCAACGGGCATCTCCATCACCTGTAGAATGATAGGTGAGTCGTCGTGGCGTACTTCCATTTATATCTACGATAAAAAGATCATTATTGCCAAGACGGTTTCCTTGAAAGAGAATTTGTGTACCGTCAGGACTCCATTGTGGTTTGGATTCGTAACTTTCATGAATGGTCAATCGCCTTGCAACTCCACCATTCGTAGAGGCAATCCAAATGTCGCCTTGGTAGCTAAAGCTAATTTGCGAACCATCAGGGCTTAGTGCTGGATAGCGCAGAATTGGATCATCCTGAGCTTGAGTTGGTAGTAAAAAAAGAAATGAAAAAAGTAAATTGAGAATTAAGGTTCTAAGCATGGTTTGAGTTTTTCGTTATGATTTTCTAATACCTAAGTTCTGGTCTATAATGAGTTGTAATTATAGATAAGAACTTAAATATAATAAAGATTTTACTTCTTTAAAATATAAAGATTATTCATTAACGAATTGGATGCTTATTTTCTAATCGGTGCTTAGATCAAAAAAACCGATTATATTGATTTTTGAAAAGTATTTATGAAATAAGAGGTGTTATTTACTCTTTAGATTTTTCTTAATTGAAACATGAAAGGTGGTTCCTTCACCAAAAGTTGATTCCAACCAAATATCGCCTTGATGTTGTTCAACGATTTTTTTACAAATGGCTAAACCAATCCCTGTGCCTTCGTATTCATTTTTACCATGTAACCTTTTAAACAGTAAAAATATTTTCTCTTGGTATTGAGGTTCGATGCCTATGCCATTATCTTTAAAAGTAAAATGCCAATGGGTCTTTTTGTTTTCAAAAGAAATATCAATATTTGGATCAACACTAGGTTTTGAAAATTTTAACGCATTAGTCAAAAGATTTTGAAAAAGTTGTTTGATTTTATAATTATCTGCTTGAATGAAAAAAGGTCTGGTAGGTAAATTAATAGTTGCATTATTTCTTTGAATATCAAATTCTAATTCATCTTTGATTTCGAATAGTAAATCAACTACATCAATTTTTTTAAGATCATTTAATGTATTGTTGACATGAGAGTAATTCAATAGGTCTTGAATTAGACCTTGCATATTTTTAGTAGCCTTAACAATAAAATTCATGTATTCTCTTTCGGAATCATTTATTTTTTCTTTGAGGCTTCGATTAAGTAATTGTGTAAAACTAATAATGGTACGAAGAGGTGTTTGCAAATCATGAGAAGCAACATAGGCGAAATTCTCCAATTGCATGTTGGACTCAATATATTTTTTTAGTTTTTGATGTTGAGATTGTAGCTCTTGACGAGTGTTATATTTTTCAGTAATGTCTCTCACAAAAAAAACTAATTTACGAGGCCATTTTGATCCCATTTCGACAATTACATTTCCTTCTGCCCAAAACGTATTGTTATTTAAGGTTTTGGCTAAAAAATTAAAATTAGCACTTCCTTTTTCTATGGAAATTTCCATTTGTCTTTTGAAAAAATCAAATGCGTTGATCTTTCCTTTTTGATTTGAATAAAAATTTTCAAACGTAGTCTTGAAGAAGAGTTCTTTGTTTTTTATTTCAAATAACTTTAATGCTTGATTATTACAGTCTACAATTTTCTGTTCTTTGATGTCAAAATAAATAATTGCTTCATGAGAATTTTCGAAAATTTGACGGTATCGTTGTTCTCTATGTTTTAATTTTTTTTGTGCTAAAATCCTTTCAGTAGTATCTTTAAAGATGATAAAAGCTTCTCCTTTTTCTTGATGAGTAGGAACGACATTGGCTTCAACTAAAAAATGTTTCTTGTCTTTTCCTACAAAAATCCCTAAAGTTTTGTCAATACTCTCTCCATTGCATACTTTGATACCATGCCCTCTTGTATATTCATGAAGATCAGTATTAGGGAAAAAATCTGAAAACTGAGGAACAAATTTGAAACGACTCATTCCAATTAAATCCGCCCGATTGTCGTAACCAAATGTTTTAAATGCAGAGTCGTTAAAATCAATTATTTTTTCGGTAACATAATTATAAATAAAAATACCGTCCTCCATGTTTTTATACATTATAGAAAAACGGGATTGAGTTTTAATTAATTCATTTTTAACAGATTGCTGCTCTTTTTGAAATTGTTGTTGAGTTTGTAAAAAGCTTTTCTCTTTTATTTCATAAGCTGTAATTTTTTCAGACAATACATCTTTTTGAAATTTAGTATTTAAATAATTGCTGAACCTTAGAATTTGATCTTTCAAAAATTCACCCTCACTAGATGTGAAATCTGATTCTTTTCGAAAAAGATAAACAAACATAAATGGGGTGTTAAATATTAATGTATTTCCACGTTCTTGAGAAATAAGTGTGAGCAAATATTCTCCCCAAGGTTGATTTGTTTTGATAATAGTAAAATCTTGTTCTTGAAGTTTTTCCGTTAATTCAGTTTTTTGGATAACGCCACATTTAGTGTGTTTAGGGAAGGTATAAACGGGAAAACAATTAGTGGAAGGCAGGTCTTCTTTTTGCCAACAACCTGCAAAATCTAATTGGAAATGTTCAGAAAGGGTACCTAAGAAATTATGTGCATTTATTTTTGAATCTCCCGATAAACCATAACTCATAGAGAGCTTTAGGAGAATTGACTGGTCTAGTTTAGCAACAGTTGTTATCATCTATATTATTTTTTTTAATGGAATAAAGCGTTGCTAGTATTGATTTGTTCGCGAAATAGTTTAAGAAGTTATAGCAAATGAAGTACCAATAATGACTTATTTAATTCGGTATTAGTATGTCAATAGAGATTACAGAGATTTGTTGAATAGAAAAAGGGATGAAAATATAAATTTTCATCCCTTTATAATTTGTCAAATTTTTACTTGTTTCTAAGCTACAACTGTTCTTCTACGTCTAGTAGTTGTTTTTTTAGCAGCAGGTTTACGTGTAGTTGCTTTTTTAGCAGTTGCTTTTTTAGTTGCAGGTTTACGCGTAGTTGTTTTTTTAGCAGTTGCTTTTTTAGTTGCAGGTTTACGTGTAGTTGCTTTTTTAGCAGTTGCTTTTCTAGCCGTAGTTTTACGAGTAGTTGTTTTTTTAGCAGTTGCTTTTTTAGCTGCAGTTTTACGAGTCGTCGTTTTTTTAGCAGTTGCCTTTTTAGCTGTAGGTTTACGCGTAGTTGTTTTTTTAGCAGTTGCTTTTTTAGCTGTAGGTTTACGCGTCGTCGTTTTTTTAGCAGTTGCCTTTTTAGCTGTAGGTTTACGCGT
>CAKZSH010000309.1 GCA_937918905.1 uncultured Saprospiraceae bacterium | reverse complement strand
TTCAGAAATTCTGAATGCCATCACTATTGTCAGAAATAAATTTTTAAGGAAGTAAAGTTTTTGAATATTGGGTACAAAAATCAAAACGTGCGTTACCGTATTTTTTATCGAATGATATACAGTTCTCTTCAGAATAATTTTAATTCCTAGTCCCTTATTTAAGAATAAAAAATAGCAACAATGGCATAGCTATAAAACTTGCCTCAAATCGACTATGCTTAAAATGATGTGTGAAGCGATAAGGAAGTCCAATGCGAGTAGATTATAAATCCCTATTTGGGATCTGATTTTTTGAATGGGACGCATGGGAGTCAACATCATTCCATTCTTAAATTCTACAATAATTTATTTAATTAAGTCTTTTGCAAAAACCAAAAACAAGAATTGAAACACCAATTATATTGATAATTTCAGCTATTGACTTAAAGACAGAAAAGATGTGTTCCATGCTAAATAAGATTTACGTCTATTATTACTTCCAATAATGCTGGACCATTCTAGTGATGATTAAATCCTGCATAATTAATTCCAGTCAATCTATGCATATCATAATCAAATGTGGAGAGGTCGTTTTGATTGAATTTAGAAAAATTATCATAACCGCATGCTCTCGAAATGACTTTCATTAATTCATTCGTAGCATTGAAAAAATTATTTAATTGTTGAGCGGATGCTTCAATAATTAACCTTTGTCTTAAATGATTTTTTTGGGTAGCAATACCGACTGGACAATTATTGGAATTACAAGCTCGCATTCCTAAACATCCTATCGCCTGCAATGCCGAATTAGAAACAGCAACAGCATCTGCTCCTAACATCATAGCTTTTGCAAAATCTTCAGCAACTCGAAGTCCACCCGTAATGATTAGTGTAATGTCTTTTGCACCAATTTTGTCCAAATGTTTTCTAGCTCTAGCTAGGGCTGGAATGGTAGGTACATTGATATTATTTCTAAGAATAGTTGGAGCAGAACCTGTTCCACCACCACGACCATCTAAGATAATATAATCTACTCCGACTTTTAGGGCAAAGTCAATATCTGCTTCAATATGACTGGCAGCGATTTTAAAACCTATAGGAATGCCGCCTGTTTTTTTTCTGACCTTATCTGCAAAACTTGCAAAATCCTCAGCAGTAAATAAATCAGGAAATGCAGCTGGAGAGATAGCTGTTTCTCCTTCTTTTAATCCTCTAACTTTTGCAATTTCTTTAGTGACTTTGTTGCCAGGCAAGTGTCCTCCAGTACCCGTCTTAGCTCCTTGACCACCTTTAAAATGAAAGGCTTGAGCTTTCATCACTTTGCTCCAAGAGAAACCAAATTTCCCTGATGCTAATTCATAAAAATAACGAGAGTTATTGGCTTGTTCTTCTGGTAGCATTCCTCCTTCTCCACTACAAATACCTGTTCCCGAAAGCTCTGCACCCATTGATAAAGCAATCTTGGCTTCTTTGGAAAGTGAGCCAAAACTCATATCAGATACCAATAAAGGAATGTCTAATTCTAATGGTTTTTTTGCTCGTTTTCCTATGACTACTTTTGTTACTACTTTTTCTTCATCTAGCAAAGGACGTGTGGCTAATTGAGCAGGAAGGAATTGAATATCCTCCCATTTTGGAAGTGTATTTCTATCTACACCCATTGATGCAGAAGGACCATGATGTCCCCAATTTTTCAATCCATTTTTAGCTAATTCTTTGATGTACTTGGTATAAGGTTCGGTACTCTCAGGGTGAGTGTCTGCATACTGACCGAGGTACTCTTCCCTATTAAATGGTTGAGGATGTTTTACTAAATATTCATTTACTTCATCCTCATCGATATAAACATTTCCCTTCTTTATGACTGAATAAAATTTGTGTAATGCTTCTTTATTGTCGTACTCACTTACTCCTGTATCTATTCTATAATCCCAATCGTGAACACCACAAATAATATTGTCTCCATCGACATAACCATCTGCCATTAATGCCCCTCGGTGTAAACATCTACCATAGAGAACAGAAACATTATTACCAAATTTAATAACCACCAAATCAAGTCCGTTGACTTGTTTTCCAATTGGTTTTTTATCTTCTAATTTTGAGAAGGAGCAAAGTTTGATTTCTTTCATTTTAAGAATTTAAAATTTATTTGAATATTCTCTTTTCGTTAGCTCAGATTTTTTTTCTGTTATTTTCGGTTTAAAGCAAAATTTATCATACGGCCTTTTGATAAAAAACCAGTAGCCTAACCCAATTAATGATAAGAAAGACCATAGTCCAAATTTGATGAAAATCTCTGGTTTACATTAAAACATTTATTGGTCTTTTTTTGAAGAATTGTATCAGGAATTTTTCTGGCTTGAAAGAAGACTTATTGAAAAAAAATATGATAAGGGACCAGGAAATAAATAATCTACTCACCTGACGGCTTCTTTTTCTCTTTGACTTCATTAAAAAGTGAAGCCGTACCGCAGGGTATGCCTTAATTTTTCCATTTCCTCAAAGAAAAAAACAACCTCGTCATCTGGGTAGATTATTTAATTCCTAGTCCCTAAAGGAATTTTCTATGAAATATTTTTTTTTGTAAAAGTGTGATACGCTATTTAGCAATCATTATTTCCCCTGTATTATTAGTCAGTCCCCTCATTTCATCTCAGTTTGCTCAATATCCTTGGAAACGGATTGTCTTGATATATTGTTCAGGTGTCCTAAATAAATGTGAGCAATTACTTATTATTTGACTGTTACTTAATGTGATTTATTTTAAAAAATGGGCAATAATAAAAGCAATGAAAGTAATGATAAGTCCACCTGCAAAAACGGTATAACAAATTCTAAGCATTCTGAATTTCTCACCTAATGCTTGACCTAAATAAAACAAGTCATTCATTATACTTCTATCCAAGGTTTTTCTATCACTTAAAATATTGTCAATAGCAGATTGATAATCACTTAATTTCAGTTTATAAAAATTGCCAAAAAAGAATAAGTTTGTCTTTCCTGAAAATATTTTATCCAAATCCGTTTTTCCATCCGTATGAACTGGTCGAGTTGCTAGCGTTGCAAGAATCATAGTAACACCGCAAGTCGCTAAAAAAATGATTCCAGGGATCAACAAATTATTTTTATCAATGAGGTAGGTAGAAAAAAGAGGAATACCAAGAGAAAGAATAAGTGCAGTGATGGTCAACATGATATTTGCTTTTTTATCAGCAATGCTTGTCAAGTCAATATGATTTCTCAAGGCTGTTTTGAATATCATTCGAGCAGCTTTATTTTCGCTAATTGAATTTTCTATTTCTAATTTTTTTACTCTATCTCTTAACTTCAATAAGTTTTTCTCTTTTCTCTCGCCATATAATTTTCTAGCTACTTTTGTATGAAAAATATGGCTATTTAGAAATTCTAGATTGGTTTGATTCCAATCAATTTCTACCAATTTTTCGTTTTCTGTTTGTCTTTTTTCAATTAGTAGATTTCTTAATTTTTTGTCGAATTTTTTCTTTCCCAGATAAGCAAAGCTAGCATCCTTTAAAATTTTTTCTTGTATAGTTTGAGGTATAACTTCATCTTTGGTTGCTTTTATCAATAGAGTAATCTTTGAAATTTTTGCTTCAGGATAATCAGTACCTTCCAAATATTCTTTTGCAATTTCAGCACTTGCATCTTCATGTCCCTCATCAGTTTTGATAAAACCAGTTTCGTGAAAAAGTGCAGCAAGTTTTATTTCTTTTACTTCTTCTTTTGATAAACCTATTTTGTCTCCAATCTTCTCAGCTTCCTTTATCACTTCATTAGTGTGTGACCAATCATGAAAGTTGATATGGTCTGGCAGAGATTTGTGAAGTAATCTTTTAACATATTCTTTACTTTTTTTAAAAGAGAAAGGTTCTTTTATATTTAAAGAGGTATTCATGATTATAGTTTTTAAACGTGCTATCTATTTGGAATAAAGAT
>CAKZSH010000308.1 GCA_937918905.1 uncultured Saprospiraceae bacterium | reverse complement strand
TACAAAATACCAACAATGGCAGAGATGGCTGCCGCAGAAAAAACACCAGAAGTTTTATTTTGGGTAGGATGTGCAGGAAGTTATGATGCAAGAGCGCAGAAGGTTTCTGTTGCTTTTACAAAAATATTAAATCAAGCAGGAGTGGAGTTTGCGATTTTGGGAAAAGAAGAAAGTTGTACTGGTGATCCAGCACGACGAGCAGGGAATGAGTTTGTTTTTCAAATGACTGCTTTGCAGAATATCGAGACTTTGAATCTTTATAAAGTCAAAAAAATAATAACGACGTGTCCACATTGTTTTAATATTATCAAAAATGAATACCCAGCATTGGGCGGTAATTATGAAGTGATGCATCACACTCAATTTTTACAATCCTTAATCAATGAGGGGCGAATAGTATTAAAAGATGGCGGAGAATTTAAAGGTAAAAAAATTACTTACCACGACTCTTGTTACCTTGGTCGAGCGAATGGAGTTTATGAAGCACCAAGAGCAGTTTTACAAAATTTGGATAATGAATTAGTAGAAATGCGTCGAGCAGGGAAGACGGGTTTATGTTGTGGAGCGGGTGGTGCGCAGATGTTTAAAGAAGATGAACCAGGTAAAAAAAGAATCAATATCGAACGGACAGAAGAAGCATTGGAAACTGGAGCAGAGATCGTTGCGGTGAATTGTCCATTTTGTTTGACCATGATGTCAGATGGAATTAAGGCGAAAGAAAAACAAGAATCTGTAATGGTCTATGATTTGGCAGAGCTAATTGTGAATAATATGTAACTAATTGACTATCAGTTTTTTATAAAAAAAAAGCACTCAAGTTGAATTACTTGAGTGCTTTTTTTGAGCCCTTAATTAATTTTATGGTTCTTAGACAATTCCTGTGACGTAGCTTTGATAACTTTGAGTAGGGGATATGGAGAAGAGCGAAAGTTGTTAAAGCCTTTGACTTTAAGAACTCTAGATTACCCTCTTTTTCCAACCCACGGAGTTCTCAAAGTTATTTCCACAAGGATGGTCTAAGAACCATTTATTAATGGAAAAAGAGTTCGATATTCAAAAAATTATATAAACGACTACTTTCAGTAGGTGATGGTTAAGTTTAAAAAGTATTAGGCGAACAAGTCATCCCTCCAAAACCTAAACCATCAGGTTTACAAATATTAAATTCATTATCACAAACACCACCTGAGGTAGCATTCGGATAAGAAAAATCAATAGAGCTGTGGAAAGTGCCAGACTCATCTAATTGAATTTCTCCATCATAAGGCATTCCACAAACTATGGAATACTTTACTTTAGATGCTACTGGTGATACATCCAAAGTTGTTTGAGATACTCCATCAGCATTAGGACAATGCACAGTAAGGTATGGATCAAACAAAACTTCATTATCCAAAAAAGTAAGTGGATTATTATTATCATCATCAGAATTGACATCTACTAATTCAAAATGAGCCACCTGAACAGGTGATAATCGAACTTCTGTAGGTGGTGCCGTTGAATTATTGTCAATTTCCAATTCAATAATATTGTATTTATCAATAGCAATATTGTCATACTCCAACTTTACAGTTCCATCAATATCTTGATCTCCCCCAACTGTAAAATCATCGCTTAATTCAATTAAAACGGTAGTACCAAATACTCCAAGAGTACCAGTAATTGTCAAAGTAATTGTACCTGAATAGCTAACGGTACTTGAAGTATTACAATCATTGTAGGTCAAAGTTACTACTGTTTCTGCCGCATTGATACTTGACATGGGACAACCTGATCTTGTGGTAGCTTGATTGGATTGAACATCCGTGAGTTGTGGATAAAAATAGAGTTGATAAATAGACTGTAAAACAATATTTCGTAAAATTTTTTCGGATTCTAATACCACTAAGGAATTGGATATAAATCGATCGTGAAGTGGTTCTGTTGGAGTTTCCTCAATTGGAGTCTCTTGAATTACGGTGTTTTCAATTTGGATTTCTTCTTTTGAACATGAAAAAAATGTGTTAAAAATAAGGACGAATAGTGTTAGCTGCAATAAAGTTTTTGTGTTGCAACTCATGTATGTGGCTTTATGAATATTAATAAAATTATCAATTATAATAATTCAAATATATTGCCATTTTGAATAAAAATATCAAAATGAAAAAAATATAATATTAATTGATTTTATTTTAACCATTTGTTTTTCAGAGGTTTATTTATGTGGATAAAATAAATGTGATTAGTTTATTCTGTCACAAATAGTGGCTTTTGTAAGGCAGATACGTAGTCGATGTTTTGTTCTTTGTCAAAATAGTAAAGAAAATATCACACACGCACACGACCTAAAGATTAAACTAATCACAAAAATTGACTCTGAAGAATGAAATCCTCGCAGAATTTCTCACAATCGTGCTATACCCTAAATCGTGGTGTTAACCCTTCACTTTTTATCTTTATAGCTATTTTCCTTTGTTTTATTTCTAATATTAATGGTCAGACCCTATTGGTAGGCCCAGATTATCTTCCCAATGCATTTACGTATTGTGGAAAGGATACCTTTAGTGTTGACATTCGAACTCCGAGTGGTGCATCCTCTCAAGGAGCTACTTTTTCCAATATTGACTTTGAAGTAACCTTACCTCCAGGCATGACCTATTTCTCTGGAACTGCTTGGGCAGAGGATTTAGAGAACAATATTGCTCATGGAATCAATGGTGAAATCATTTCTAGCAACGGGGAAATTGTCACATTAAACTTGGCAAATTTTTTACCTACTCCTACTACTGGTGATACAGTAAGAGTTTTTTTAGTGGTACGAGCATCATGCGATATGCCTCAAGATGCAATTGATTATGATATTAGTTATGATTATAATAATCCAACTATTCCAAGTTCAGGTTCCCGAACAGGTTCCTATTCAAGTGATCAAATAGGTTTGGCTTCGCCAAATATTTTAATTATTGATGGGCAATCTGATTACAATGAAAATAATGTTTTTAATGGAGATTCTTGGACTCGGAGTTATCATATCACAAATTCTGTTATTGATGACTACTGTGTAGATACTATGTATTTTTTTGATACTTATGCTTCAGATATTAGTGTACTCAGTTATAACACAGGAACCTTGATAAGTACAGTAGGGGGAACCAATGTCTTGATGTTGACCTCAACGGATTTTATGGCATTAATGGGGAAACCTCGATTTTGTAAAGACGATACTTTAACGATTTTTGAGGTTGTTCAATCTAATGAATGTATTACCAGTACTGGACAGCAAGTTTCTGATGTAAAAATAGGTTTTGGTTGTGAGGTTGATGCTGCTTCGGGTAATTTATGTCAATTTTCAGAACGATCTCCTATTCATACTTATGAAGATGGAGATCCTGGAGTTTATTGGAGGGATATGATTTCTTTAGGTGGACCTAATGTATTTCCTGAATTATCATGGGTTCCTTCCTGTAAATCAGAAGGGAAAATGTGGACAATGGGGACACTTATTATTAATCCAGATGATAAATTTCAAGCTACAGATTTACTTTATCGTATTTATGGCTATAGTGGAACTAC
>CAKZSH010000307.1 GCA_937918905.1 uncultured Saprospiraceae bacterium | reverse complement strand
TATTCTACTGAACAATGATTTTTCATCAAGTGTAATTTCTTGATAGTAAAGGGTTTAATTTCTGAGCAATCCATTGAATAGACTTATTGAATTCTAAGTAAAACTCTTCGAAGGTGAATATTTTTTCAAACAAAATATCGCACCCTTGATTAAAAATAGATTTAGCAGGAGTTTGATAGTTGAATTTTTTGACCCGACTATGCTTAAATGTTTTTAAAAGTTGCGTCTCTTTTTCAAAATGAACTATTCCATTTTGGATAGCCATCAAATATAGCACATTCAAAGCTCCAAACATCAAATCCACTTTATGACCACCTTCGACTTGCAACGACTCTAAATTAAAACCACTTGATTTTAAATGCTTGAAGCAGACTTCTATTTTGTATCTCTTTCTATAAAAAATAGAAGCTTGCACAATGTCTTCCATATTGGTCATAATATAAATATAGTCAGCTTTACACCGAGTACTGTCGTTATCAAAAACAGCTAATTTTACAATATAATCCGATGCTAAAACTGCTTCTACATTTTCTATTTTCGCCCACCCTAAATATCGTCGAATTATTTTCAATCCTAATTTTCGATCTTTGATTTTTCCTCGATACCATAACTCAATTTTTGAATTAGCTCTAATGCGCATGACAAATTTAATCCCTCTTTTTTCTAGTCCTCTCAACCATAAATAGCCAATAAATTCGCGGTCTCCAGCCAAGTACAATTGAGGTAATTCAATTTTACTTAGTTCCCACCAACTCAATAATTGATCAATTAAATCAAGTCGCTCCTTGGTATTACTATTTCCTTTTTTCTCCAAATCTTTCCACACTAATGGGATAAATACATCTTTATATAACAACCCAATTACAAGAATATTAATCTTTCGTTTACCAAACTGCCAATTCGTTCTATCCAATAATAAATAACAATTTTCGCTTCTACACAATGTGCTAATTACTAACAAACAAATCCCTCGTAAAATATAAATGCCATTACCTGTTTGAAAATAACGTAGTAGCCGACTATAAGCAGTTTCATTTTTCAAGTTCACTCCTAATATTTTACTCATCCTTTGTGCGCACTTCTTCAAGTTCGTGCTTTGAGTGGCTAGCATACATGTGCATAAAATTAGAAGTTGGCTTAATTTTTTCTGTCCCACTTCTGGAAATATTTTCTGTATTTCCTCAGAATTATTTAATTCTATCATAAGCGAATGAAAGATTTTTGGTAATCTCTTTTTATTCGCTTTTTTTATGCCAATCTATTATTTATCTTCATATTATAATTTTCTACTGTTCAGTAGAATACGTTTTTTTATTAAAAAAACAAAAAAATAATGTTTATCTCTCTGTAAAACTCGGTGTATTCTCCGTGAAACTCTGTGTAACAATAACACGATCCAAGAACCATTTTTCTCAAATTTTTCGATACCCATATTTCGCAGGGATGAAATTAATAAAAACAATCAAAAAAATTGGATGAAACGAATAAAATTGATAAGTTTATATCTGCCTTTTATTGTTTTGAATAATAAATAATTAAATATAGCGAAATAGGCTAATGTAACAAACTAAGGCATACCAATAATCACCCCTTAGAATTTAAATTTTATCAGGTAAATTACAGAAGACACAATGGCGGAAGGTTATAAATATCCAAAATCTAATAATTTCAAATTCAGAGAACTTAAAGTATATGCTTCTACTGAATGGTTGGCGGATAACAAAAAGAAATATCGACAAGTTTTTGATCGATTTGAGATTACTTATGTGTATGCTGAGCTCTCTTTTTATAATAAACAATTTGATTTAGAGGACTGGGAGATCGACGTAGAGCTTAAATGTTTTTCCCTAAAAAAAGGCAGGAAAGAATTATGTGCTTTACCTTTTAAACGAAAGGTAAGCAAGTACGACCCTATGATGTACATTCGAGAAGGATGGGGCAATAAGAAGGAAGGTGTCTTTTGGAAAAAAGGAACTTACTACTGGGAAGCATGGGTGGAAGGAGAAAAGGTGGCTACTAAATATTTTTATGTGGAAGATGCAGGGATAGATGATTTGTCAATCGGTAATGGTTACTTGAGTGTGCAATCTCTAAAATTATATGAAGGCCCGTATGATGATGTAACTGAAGATGATCGGATTTATTTGCAAACTTTTAGTAGCGAAGAGACTCGATATATTTATGTAGAAATATTGTTACGAAATAACTATCCTGAGAAAAATTGGCAATGTGAATTGTTTACAAAATTTTATAATAATGCCAGAGAGCTGAAAGGGCAAGTGGTTCGATTGCAACGTGTCGAGAAAAAGGATGAGTTTATAAAAATGACCGCAGGATGGGGTTCCAATGTCAAAGGTTCTTGGCGTAGAGATCAATATACTGCGGAGTTGGTTTTTATGGATAAATTATTGGCGACCATTCCATTTGAGATTGCTGATGACTTTGAAGAAGGAATTGCAGGAGTATTGTTACCACATCATCAAGCACCTGTTCTGTTGGCAGAGGAAGCGGATTATGGAAAAACTTTTGAGGATGTGATGGGAAAGATGGATAACCTGATTGGGTTGACTGACATCAAAAAGAAAGTACGAGATCATGCTCAATATATTCAGTTTTTACAATTAAGAAAAGAAAAAGGATTTGAGGAAAAGGAAGAAATAAACGTTCATTCTGTTTTTACAGGAAATCCTGGAACTGGTAAAACTACCGTTGCCAAAATGATGGGACGACTCTATGAAAAGATGGGTTTACTTTCCAAAGGGCATGTGCATGAAGTGGACAGAGTAGATTTGGTGGGGGAGTACATTGGGCAAACTGCGCCTAAAGTAAAAGAAGCGATTGAAAAAGCAAGAGGTGGTGTTTTATTTATAGATGAAGCATATGCTTTGGCGAGGTCAAATGATGATAGTAAAGATTTTGGCCGAGAGGTGGTGGAAATTTTGGTAAAAGAAATGTCGAATGGAAAAGGTGACCTTGCGGTCATCGTTGCAGGTTATCCGAAAGAGATGCAACACTTTATGGATTCCAATCCTGGACTAAAATCTAGATTTAAAATATACTTTGAATTCACAGATTATTTACCTCAAGAGTTGTCGAGAATTGCGCAATTCGTATGTAAAGAAAAAGGGGTGAAGTTTACAATTGAGGCCAAAGAAAAAATAAACGCATTGATTACGGATGCGTTTCGGAATCGAGATAAAACCTTTGGAAATGCTAGGTTTGTTTATGATATAGTCGAACAAGCAAAGGTTAACTTAGGGCTTCGAATCATGGAGTCTTCCAACCCACGATCTTTGGATGAAGAGGAATTGAGTGTGATTGAATATCAAGATGTAGCTTCCATCCAAATTGATAAGAAAAAAGAACTTCCGTACATCCCTATTGATAAAAAATTACTCCAAGAGTCTATGGAAGAATTGGACAATTTGATTGGTATGGAATCCGTCAAAGTCCAAATTCGGGAAATGGTTCAGTTGGTAAAATTTTTCCGTGAGACTGGAAAGGATGTTTTAAATACCTTTTCGATGCATACCATTTTTGTTGGAAATCCGGGGACTGGTAAAACTACAGTAGCAAGGATTTTGACAAAAATTTATAAATCGCTTGGAATTTTGGAACGTGGTCAAATGATCGAAACTGATCGTCAAGGATTGGTCGCTGGTTTTGTAGGACAAACGGCCATCAAGACTGCTGAGAAAATAGATGAGGCGATGGGTGGAATACTTTTTATTGATGAGGCTTATTCATTGACTCAAAAGAAAAGTGGAGCACACGGTGATTTTGGAGATGAATCAGTTCAAACGATTCTAAAACGAATGGAAGATAACAGAGGTGAGTTTTTTATTTTCGCAGCAGGTTATCCTGATAATATGGAGGTATTCTTGAAAGCTAATCCTGGATTAAATTCTCGTTTTGATAAAATTTTAAAATTCGAAGATTACTCTCCTAAAGATTTGACTAGAATTGCAAAACTAATGTTACAAGAGCAGAAGATTCTAATTACTCAAAATGCAGAAGAATATTTAAATAAATATTTAACCTTCATTTACGAGTATCGAGATAAGTATTTTGGAAATGCTAGAGAGGTTCGAAAAGTAGTCATTGAGGCTATTAAAAATATGAATTTGCGGTTGTCTGAAATTCCAGAAGAGGAACGAAAAGAGGATGATAATGTTTTGACTTTGGAAGACTTGCGAAACTTTAAGTTGGATACAAGTGATTTTATTTTTAATAAAAAACGAATTGGATTTGGGAAGTAGTTTTTTTTTGAAGACATAAGAAACAAGATGTAAGACTGTCGAAAGTCTTATATCTTACATCTTGTTTCTTATGTCTTCAAAAACTCAATCCAATTTCTTAGCTAACCATTGCTCCAGTTTATTTGAATTTCTTTTCTTCAAAAGTTTCTTTTTTATATAATTTAAAAGATAAGGTTCGATGCTGATGGTTACATTTGCAGTACCTTCCGCCCATTTCATTAAGAGAGCATTGACCTTAATACGATCTTTATGATCTATGGAATTATTCTCTAACCAATCAATATAGTGAATCAAATCATCTTGAAAATCAACATAATCTTCGTTTTGTTTTAAAGTTGATTTCATTGATGTTTTCTAGATCAATGGTTTGACAAAAGGTTTGGAAATTAAAAAACAAAAAGGAAAGAATTAGGATTTGTTTAAGTGCCATTGTAGTGGGTTTTTGTAACCGCCAAATTCATTTGGCAGGTTGTGTAAAATATTGATAATCAAAAACTTATACAGCCAGCCAAATAAATTTGGCGGTTACTTTATTTTCCCAAATTTACAATGTTTTCCGTTTCAATTACAGATAGTTTCTTTAATTCTTCTTTTTCAAAAAGAGCGGGAAGGTCTTTTAAAGGAGTGCCCACGGGAGCTTTATAATTCACATAATCTTGAAATAAAATTCCATCTACAATTCTAGGGTTGTAAGCACTTCGAAATCTAACGCCACCATTGTTGACTTTATAATCATAAGCGAGATAATCAATGCGATTCGTTTTAGCGTTGATCCAATAATAAAAATTATCATCATGATCTACACCTCCATTTTCTTCATTAAAATAAATATGTAAAACACTATAGACTTGTCCTTTTATATTTGTTATGCCTTTAAAAGTTTTATTTACAGCAGGGTCTAATAATTTATGGGGTAGCGTCGCAAAATAAATTACAGAGTTCAAACTCCCGGTGTAACCTCTGATTTGTTTTTCTGAAAGAGAAATAGCATTCCCATTAACCGTTCGTGTTATTCCATCATTATTTAGAATATCAACGATCGTTTGCCCTTCTTTGGTTGAAGTTGAAGTGTACTCATATTTTTGCCCTTCATTTTTAAAAGTGTATTTCTTTTTCCTAAATACAAATTCATAATGAGCCTTATCATATTTTTTACCTCCATGAACTTTGATGGTTTTGGCTAAAATTTTATCCGCTTTAGATTTAGGGCTAGATGCAGATTCAAGAGAGGTACAAGAAAAAAACAATGTAATTGCAAAAATGCATAATGTGGAAAGATATTTCATATTGTATTTTTTTTAGTTCTTTTTTTAAATTGGTTATTGAGTTATTTCGAATACAGTAATTAATCGCGTTTCTAATAACTTAATAACTGATGTTACGCAAAAAAGATATTAATCTGGTTTCGAAAATATATTGATTATTGAACTCAGAGGTGCTGAGACACAGAGTTTGTCGAATAACTTATTGGATGTCGCAGAGTATTTTTTCATTTTTATTTTAATAAAAATCCTCTGCGCGCTCAATAAAGTATTCGACAAACTCTGTGTCTCAGCGTCTCAGCGTTGAAAAATTCAAAATATTTCGTGCGTAATCTTTTTTGCATAACATCAGTTAATAACTTAATAACCTAAATTTCAATAATCCCATTTGGACATTGAACTTTTATTTTTATAGATGGTATTTCGCTTTTAGAAATATTTAAATGAATATCAAGTTCATCAAAAACAGGTTGAATCAATTCAGGTGTCGGATGGAAAACATTTAATTCCAACAGTTGACATTTTTCCTCCAAACTTTCAGTAGGATGTACTTCTGAATTTTGCCAATCGGTCATAAATGGAACAACTTCCACTTCAGGTTCAGCAAGCGGTAAAATCATTTCCCAAGTCAATAAATTACCATCACTCATTTTGCGTTGCCCTCCATGAATGGTTCCCATTGAATTATTATAATTTTTTATAACAATACTATCACGGGAAAGATATTTTGATTTTAAAGACCATCGAGTGATCTGCGAAGAAGTTAAAAAATCAACTCCCATCCATCGTGGGGCAGAGATGTTTTTATTTTCATGGTCTATGGTTATGATTTCAAGGTAGCATTGGTTGCCTAAATTGAGTACTGCATTTTTGGTGCCTTGATTGGTGTGGTACCCTCCAAAGATAGGAGCAATTCCTAAAAGTTTTTCAATTTGTTGCATACCTTGTTCCAAGTCATGTACAGCATATACAATGTGATCGATTGTTCTATTTATATTCATTTCAAAATAATTAGTTTAGATGGATACAAATGTAAAAAAAATAGAATGAGGAATGCTGAATGTATTGAGAATTGGTCGATCAATTTAAATCAAAAATCAAAAAATATCACTTAAAATTAAATTCATGTTACCATTAAAAAAATCAAACATCCTATACACTACATCCACTAACCGTAGGTTCTAAAACACCTTTGTTAAAGTTGCATTGTTTCCATTTATTTCTCTTAAATTTGCATACTATTTAACCGCAAGACAAAACTTTATAGGACAAAAGTCATCAACGAATTTTATTTAAAACCTTCCTAAATGCCTGACTTTCAGGCTTTTGTGTTTTTGGTAGTTTCGACCTGATGGCCTTTTTACATTTTACAAAAATTTATTTTATTTAAAACAGACCTCAATTGGTTTAACTTTTATCCGTCTTTTTACGTAAAAGTACCATTGAGGTAACTAAAATATTTATCTACCATAACTATTTAATTTAACCCGAGAATTTAATTATGAAATCTTCAAATCAAAAACACAACCTTCAGCCTGCGGCTTTAGTTGAAAAAACAATTACCCTTGGCCAAGGGAAATTGAGTAGCTCAGGAGCCTTAGTTGTTTACACAGGAAAATTTACTGGGCGTTCGCCAAAAGATCGTTACATCGTAGAAGACGATATTACTGCATCAACTGTCGATTGGGGAGATATCAATATCCCAATCGCAGCATCTTCATTTGATGACTTGTACAAAAAAATGATGAAGTACAAAGATTCAAGAGAAGAGATTTATGTACGTGATGCATTTGCATGTGCGAATCCAAACTATCGATTGAATGTAAGAGTACATTGCGAATTTCCTTGGCAAAATTTATTTGCCTATAATATGTTTTTACGACCTACTGAAAAAGACTTGGAAACGTTTGAACCAGACTGGGAAGTATTTGCTTTTCCAAGTGTCAAAGCTGATCCAAAAGAACACAAGACACGTCAAGATAATTTTGCAATAATCAACTTTACTAAAAAGAAAATTATCATTGGAGGTACTGCCTATACTGGTGAAATCAAAAAAGGTATTTTCTCTGTATTAAATTTTATCCTTCCAACTGAGCAAGGTGTTTTACCTATGCATTGTTCTGCAAATACAGGAAGCACAGGTGATACCGCTTTATTTTTCGGTTTGTCTGGAACTGGAAAAACAACTTTATCAAATGATCCTGAAAGAAGATTGATTGGTGATGATGAGCATGGTTGGTCAAAGGAAAGTGTTTTCAATTTTGAAGGAGGATGCTATGCAAAAACAATTGACCTTTCTCCAACCAAAGAACCTCAAATATATAAAGCAATCAAATTTGGAGCTTTATTGGAAAATGTAGGATTTAAAGAAGATGGTTGTACTGTTGATTATGAAGATGTAAAAATCACTCAAAATACACGAGTAAGTTATCCGATTTATCATATTGATAATATCATGTTTAAATCGAGAGGAGACTTACCTGAAAATATTTTCTTTTTGACTTGTGATGCATTTGGAGTACTGCCTCCGATCAGCAAGTTGACTCCTGAGCAAGCGATGTATCATTTTATTAGTGGTTATACTGCAAAGATTGCGGGAACTGAGGAAGGTATTGTTGAACCATTGGCAACTTTCTCTGCATGTTTTGGTGCACCATTTTTACCATTGCATCCTACGCAGTACGCGGAGATGTTAGGAGAAAAGGTTAAAAAAGGAAGCCGTACTGGTGATGGAACAATCAATGTATGGTTAATCAATACTGGTTGGACTGGTGGTGGTTACGGTCAAGGTAGTCGAATGGAATTATCTTACACTCGTGCGATGATTAAAGCTGCATTGACTGGTCAGTTAAATAAAGTAGATTATCATACGCATCCTGTATTTGGATTGTCTATGCCTAAGTCTTGTCCTGATGTTCCTAATGCGGTATTGAATCCAAGAGACACTTGGAGAAACGAAGAGGAATATGATAAAACTGCGAATAACTTAGCAAATTTATTTGCTGAGAATTTCAAAAAATATTCTGATAAAGCATCGAAGGAAATTGTAAGCGCTGGGCCTGTGACGGTGTAGAAGATTTCTCAAAAGAATATATATTAAAATGCGAATGGAGTGTTATGCACTTTGTTCGCATTTTTTGTAGCTGCGGGTTTTAACCCGCAGTAAAAGAAAGTACAGTATTTGACAAATAAAAGATGAATTGTGAAATAGAAGATTGATTTTTTTACTGCGGGTTAAAACCCACAGCTACGTAAGTCTGCGACAAAAATTCGTATATTCGAGAAAAAAACGAAAACCATGCTACTCGAAATCCATCCAGACAATCCCGATACACGAAAAATAAAACAAGTTATCACCACTCTTGAAAAAGGAGGAATCATTGTTTATCCTACCGATTCTGTATATGGGTTAGGATGTGATATTTTAAATCAAAAAGCAGTTGGGCGTATCTGCAAAATCAAAAAAATCAATCCTGAAAAAGCCAACCTCACTTTTATTTGTAAAGACATCAAACAACTTTCTCAATATGTATATCAAATTGATAATCAACTGTTTAAGTTGTTGAAAAATAATTTACCTGGCCCATTTACTTTTATCTTTAAAGCGAATAAAGAAGTTCCACGTCATTTTAAAAACAAAAGAAAAACGATAGGAGTACGAGTTCCTAACAATCCAATTGCATTAACGATTTTAGAGGAATTGGGTAGACCTATTTTATCTATTTCTCTAAAGAATGATGATGCAGATGATGACTTTCCTGTTCATCCTTCTTTGATTTATGATGACTTTCAAAATTTAGTAGATATTGTAATTGATGGTGGAATGGGAAGTGATGAGCCTTCGACGATAGTGGATTGTAGTGATGGGGAGGTTGAGATAATTCGTGAAGGGAAAGGAGTGCTAGTTTAACTTTGAACTGATAACGTTGAACTGTGAACCAATAATTGTGAGAAGTACCTTCAATATTATTGATTCACAGTTCACCGTTATCAGTTCAAAGTTCTAACATAAATATCTCCAGAGAAAAGATGATTTCCATATCTTCGAATACTTTCTAACAATACATCTGCATTTACCCATTTTTCTAATTCCAATTCATAAGAATCTCCTTCCGACCAATTGTATTCATAATTTCCAATGGATTGTAAATGTTGGATACAATCGATTCGTTTCTTTTGCATGGTCGATAAAAACTCAAAAGAAAGTGTAGGAATTTCTTTTGACAAACCTTTTAGTACTTTTGGTTCAAATCCTTCCACATCTATTTTACAAAAGTTAGGAATTCCAAATTGAGTAATCAATTCATCTAAAGTAGTAACATCGACTTCAACAGTTTCATCCCAAGTGACGGTGGCATTGGAAGCATCGTTGAGAGCCTTTCTCCATTTTTTTCCAGACATAGTACTTACCGTAGGGTAGAGGTGGCTCACATGCATATCCATTTTGCCAACTTCCTTTCCAGCAGCTTGAGGCAAAACGGTAACATTCGGTTTTTTCCCAAAATGTTTTTCTAAATATTGATAACAAAGTGGTTGCGGATCGAGTGCTATAATATGTGTGTTCAATGCTAGCCATGCATCAATACGATTACCGAGGTGAGCTCCAATATCAAAGCATAAAGAATTTTCGGGAATGAATTGTTGGTAAAATCGAATCAACTTTCGACGTTGGAAAGGATTCCAAAGTTGAAGTGCTTGCGAACGCCACAAGCCAAATTGCTGCTCCAAGCGGGCAATTGGTGTTTTCATGATGAAGTATGTTTGTTTAACCCCTAGCCCCTAAAGGGTAATGTAAAAGGAGTTGAAATAATGTTTGTTTAAAATGGCTATTAATATATGAATTATTTTGAAAAATGTCTAATGGTTAAAATTTTACATTCGTCGAGATTCCATCCTGACATATCGAAGAAAGAGGATTTGAAGTGTTAAAAACCTTAACATTGTGGTATAAGAAAACAATATATTTACCAAGTTGATAAAATTGAGTTTGTAAGATTTGGTTGATTTAAAATTTCATATAAATAATAACAGTGTTTTTAATTTGTTGATTTTCAATGGTTTAAAAACAAAAATGTAAAGCTATTTTATTTTTTTAGACATGGGATTTGATGCTTCAAATCCAAGAATGTAAAGCTATAATTTTCACATTCACTACAAACAAGTTGGGTAAGATTCAACAAGGCGTATCAGTTTGGATACGCCTTGAGGTGGAGTATTATGTATTAAAAAATACAAGTTAGACAGTATTGAATGTAGGTAAAAAACAACCTACCAAATGAATTTGGTGGTTACGAAACAGAAATTTTTAATAAGCTATAAAAACTATTTTTTAATCAGTTTGAGGAAAAAAGACTCAAACTTAAATATTCAGTTATGGACGGAAAATTAAATTTTGACGCAATCATGGATTCTGTACTTGGGCTAATTACTCAACAGAAAACCAAGGTAGATGAGCATCACCAAAGAATGCTCAAGCAGGCGGAAGAATTGGGGACACAAGATGGTACACTCAATCTTCCGAGAGAAGAAGACTCGCAATTGAGTCCTCACGAAGGGATGCTTCGACATGAGTATCAAAAACTCATTGCAGAACTTTGGAAAAAAGGAAAACCATATCTCGATGGCCCACATTTGGAGTATCAAACTCAAATAGAGAAACTCGAGAACTTAAAAGCAAGTGAAAAAGAATTATTGGAAAAAGAATCTTTGTTGTTGGAAAAGAAGCGAGTGGAAGATGAGAAATTTCTCCAAAAAGACTTTGACATCAAAGTAGCAGAAGTAGAAAATTATGATAATGTGGTTAAACACAATTATACAATTGCTAAAACTGAATTGGAAAATGCGCAAGATCGCACGGGAAGATTAACGCCCATTATTCATTTCAAATCTGCATTTCTGTATGTCTTGCTTTTGATAGGAATTGGCTTGGCAGAGGTGCCGTTGAATATGCAAATTTTCCAAAAATTTGGAGAGGCATTTTTCATCACCATCATCATGGCAAGTTCGTTAGCGATAGCGATTCCTGTATTGGCACATTTTAGTGGTGTGTTCATTAAACAGCGAGAAGAGAAGCGAGAGTTTCTTTGGTTCAGTATCGTGTGTATATTGTTATTTATGATTTTCAATTTTGGAGTAAGCATTTTTAGAGCGTATGTTTTGGCGGAGAATATCGGTGAAGAGTCAAGCTATTTGAATATTGTAATTTTTACTTGTTTGAATTTAATACTCTTTGTCATCGGAGTTTTGGCGGCTTATTTTCGACATGATGAAAGCTATGAGCTAGAGCATGCTCATGCTAAATTCTTGAAGGAGAAAAAGGCTTATGACAAAAAGCATTTGAAAACTGAGAACAGATTAAGAGCAATGAAGACAAAGCATAATGCTACCCTGAAGGAGCAGAATGATACGTACCTCAAAGAGAAGAAAGCGATATTGGATAAGAGTTCTATTCGTCAAGAAAAAGAAAGCTTAGTCACTCAGCGCAATCGAGCTGCGAAATTGTACGACGAATTGTTGAATGCTTTTACTGCACTTGAAGCAATGGTGGATGCGGGTTACCGAACAACTGTTGAAAAATACAGAGCATCAAATTTGATTCATCGTGAGAATCATCTTTCTCCCGAGTCTTGGTCGAATGGGATTACTTCCTTGAAGATGAGATTTGAGACGAAGAGTGAGCTTGACCCGAACTAATCTTTGAGAACTCACAAGGTGATTTCAAATCACCTTGTGGGTAAAACTCAAAAGTTAACTTTTGAAAATAAGATATCCAAACTAATCAAAGAGCAAAGCTGTGATTGCTTACCCCTCCCAGGTTTTGTGAGTTCCGAGAATGGTGGAGAGGGGGTTTTGGTTAGGTTGGTTTGAATATCGAATAACGAACGCTTCGCTAAGGAACAAGGAATGTCGAAGTTTGTACTTGGTTTTTTGAGCCCTTGTTATTTAGAAACTTCTAATTGAATGGGAAGACCGTAAAACGGTTGACGTTTAACGTCCACCGTTGCAAATCAATTAATTAAAATTTTAAAATTAAATAAAAATGAAAAAGCTATTATTTCTTATAACAATAATCTTACTGACGGGATGTGTTGAAAATGAGACAGTTACAAATACAGAATTATTTATCTATTTGGATTATACGGAAGGGCAAGATTATAGTGATGTGGTAGATCATGATTTAGATAAATACCTTGAATTGATGAATGTTACGGAGGAGAGCAATGCTAATTTTGGAAAAGTTAGAATTTATCCTTTGCATGATGTTGGGTCGAGTATGAGCAAAACCGTAAAGTTGAAAAAAGGAAAATCGAAGATGGAAGGCAATCGATATATTCGATTAAAGGAGATTGAGAAATTCAAAACGGATTTGTTAGAAAAGACCACCGACATCAATAATACTTACTCAGGAAAAGCATTAAAGAGTTCTCATATTTTTAATCCGCTTTGTAAAGGTGTACATAAAATAAGTAATTCAAATGCTGATCGAAAAGTAATGGTTATTTATTCTGACATGCTGGAAAACTCAGACTTAGCAAATTTCCATTCTGGAAAATTAAGTTATGAGACGTTAAAAAAGAACTTTGATGGTTCTTGTAAGTTTGATGATTTGTCAGATACTGAAGTTTATATCATACATCCGATTGATAAGAAAAATGATAACAAGATACGCACGGCTGAGAATTTTTGGTCGAAGTATATGATGGAAAAAGGATTGGATAGTGATATGTGGCATTTTGATACCAGTATTGATATTTAATTGAGTTAAAGTCATATGGTGACTTTGAGTCTGCCTGCAGGTAAAGGCAGGTCACCTTGTGACAAAGATATAAAGTTTGAAAACGAAGAAAAGAATTTACGATTTTCGTTAAATTAGTTTTTCGTATTGTTTGATGCGCTTCAGAGATGGAGCGCATTTTTTTTACTTTTCTATTTTTAATTTAACTTATAATGTACCTATTCAGCATTGGGTGTACACGAGTCAAGGTCTGACTTTTTAAGTCAGGCTTTGACTTATGTTGATGTTCTTATAAGTCAAACCTTGACTCGTACACACCCAATGCTAAATAACTACCTTATACTGATAGATTTTTTACAAAAAAATAAAGGTATCAGATACTATGATAAGATAAAAAAAACGCCGATTTTTCAAATTGAAAAACCGACGTTAATGTTTTGTTATAAAAAATAAGAAACAGCAATGAATTAATCTTGCTTCATCATTTTAGCTTCTTCCTTTTTACGTTTCTTTTCTAATTTTTTCAAACGAGCAGCTTCTTTTTTAATCTTTTTACGTCTCGCTTTTTCTTCTTTTTTCAAACGTTTTAATTCAGCCATTCTTTCTTTTTCAGCCTGAGTAGCACGTTCTAAGTTTTCCAAACGCTTCATTTCCATTTCTCTTTCAGCCATCAAAACTTTTTGTTCTTCTCGCTGTTTTGCTTCCATTTCTTTACGCTCTCTCTCCTTTTTAGCTTGACGTGCTTTCTCTTTTGCCAATTCTTTTTGTCGTTCTAATTGTTCCTCACCAGCACGTTTCAATTCTTCCAATCGAGCTTCTTCAACCTTTCTTCTTTCCTCCAATTCTTCTAATTGTAGTTGCTCTTGGTAAACTGATTTTTGACGCGCCTCTTCTAATAATCGTTGTCTTTCCAACTCTTTAATTTGAGCTTCCTGTTCAATTCGTATTTGCTGGATTTCAGTCAATCGTGCTCTTTCCACCTCCAATTCATTTCGATATTTTTCTTCCGATTCTTGAGCTAATTGTAATGCTTGTAATTGGCCTTCTTTCTCTGCTTTTTGACGAGCTAATTCAGCTAAACGTAATTTTTCTGCTTCAATAGTTTTCAAACGAGCCTCCTCTGCAATTCTTAAATCATCTAATTTTTTAAGTTCTGCTTCCTTCGTTTTACGTTCTCTATCCAATTTGATTCGAAGAGCCTCTTCTTCTTGAGTTCGTTTTATTTCAGCGAGTTTTGCTTCTTCTGCTTGTCGCTGTTTTTCTAATTCAGTTATTCTTACTTCTTCTTCTGCAATAGCTTTAAGTTGAGCTTCCTCTTCTTTTCGTTGTCTTTCTATTTCGATCAATTTTGTTTCCTCAATATCTCTTTCTCTTTCCAACATTTCCTTAGTTTCCTTTTCCTTTTTTCTAACTGTATATCGAGTTTTTTCTTGTTGTCTTTTTCTTTCCAACTCAGCAAGTCGAGCTGCCTCTGTTTGTCTACGTCTCTCTAATTGTTCCATTCGTTGAGCTTCAACTGCAACAGCACGTTGTCGGTTTTCTTCATTTCTACGAGCCGTTTCAAGGTCTTTTAATCGTGCTTCTTGTTCCATTCTTAGTTGTTCCAAAGCAGATAATTGAGCTTGAGATTTTGAAGCAGCAGCAGCAATTTCTTCTGGTGACTGTTCAGAAACTCTTTGCACATTACTCGGTCTATAATTAGTTGTAGGTTCTACAATTTTTGTCGTTGTATTCGTCTGATAAGAAGGAGCAGGTACAATAGAAGTTGCTTTTTCTTCAATAGAAATATTTACTGATGCTGGTGATGTTTCTACTATTTCTTCAGGTTCAAAAATTTCCTCTTCCTCTACTTCTACTACCTTTTGTTGGTAAGTATTATTTTGAACTCTGGTAGCGGCTTGTACAGGTGGAGCTTCTACCACTTGAGTAGGCGTAGATTCCTGAACCCACGACTGTTCAGGTTGAGGAGTTGGAGTTGGTTCGCTCACCGTTTTTTTAACCGTTGTTTTTGTCGCCACTTTGGTCGAAGACTTTCGCCTAGTCTTTTTAGTCTTTTTCTTAGGCATAACTGCTTGAACATCTTTAAGTTCTGTAGGTGTTGCCCCTCTTGCTTTTTGTGCTTTGATGTAAGCTAGTCGTTGTGCTTCCGCAAGACTTAGTTTCTTGGTAGTAGTTTGCCCAAAAAGTAAAATTGGAAACATCATGATACAAACAAGCATAGGTTTGATAAAATAAGTCATGATTTTAAATTGATGTTAGGTAATGTGAAAAAATTCGTTCGGGGGAAATATTATAAAACTTCTTACAGATGAAAACATCATAAGAATGTTGTAAAACCAATTACGTAAGTACATTACTTTGAAATATGGAAAATCATATTTCTATCCTTAATTACTTACAAATGAAAAACTAAGTAATATACTTATCTACTAATCAACGGAATCATACATTTAAAATGTTGATAATCAGTCAATTATATTGTCCATAAGTTTTGCGAGTGAGAGTAAAAAGTGTTGGTTTGTTGAAACTTGAGGAGGATTTAACAACTTTAGCCTGCTAAAATCAATCCAATTTTTTAATATGTTCATTTAATTTTTGAAGTTAGGAATCTTTTCTTCCTAAGATTTGATCGATGTCCTTGCAATAATTGGATCAGTTTTATTTCCGTCTAGCTTTTTTTCCATTTCTTTGAAATGAGATCATTGTTGAAAATTTGATTTTGATTTTTTTCATTTTTTACAAAAAAAAAGGCTACCAACTTTAACAGTTAGTAGCCTTTATCAAAACTCATCAATCATTGGTTACCGTACATACAACCTTTGGAAAGGAACGATAACTTCGTTTCGGTCCATATCATTGAGTGCTCTTAATCGAGCCACGGTAGTTTGATATCTTTGTGCAATACTTACTAAAGTATCTTCATCTTGTACAATGTGAATTAATCTTTGTGTTCCATCAATATTTACTTCAATTGCATCACTTCCTTTACTTGTTACAATTGGTTGAGCAGCTGTTGCAGGTGCTCTAGAACCCGCTAAAGCAGGATTGATATAAACATATTGAGTAGGAATTGCACCAGCAGGAACAACAGTTTGTGGAGTTGAAACTGGTGTTGCAGCTACTGCTGAAATCAATAAAACTTGACCTGGCAAAATCATATCAGATGATAAATTATTGATTCTTTTCAAATCAGCAACTCTTACTCCATACAATCCAGAGATTCTAAATAAAGTCTCATTCTTAGCTACAGTATGGTATCGTCCTCCTTTTTCTCCAACATATCCGTAGGAAGTAGGAGTGTTAGCAGGCACTACAGTTGCAGGTACTGCTTGAGGTTGAATATAGTAAGTTGTAGGTTGTGGTGCTGGCTGACGAATAATTTGATAATCAGATGGTGGCTGAATCATAACTCGAGTACATGGATAAATTGCATTTCTTCTTAAACCATTCCATGCTTTAATTTGATTAACCGTTACGCCATAAGTAGCAGCAATACTATAAAGTGTTTCACCTTTTTGTACAATATGAGTATTGTAAGTAGGTTGTTCTAAACAATTTACATTTCCTCCTTTTGAAGGCGTTGCAACAGGTGCTACAATTGCCAATCTCATACAAGGATAAATTCGATTATTGGCAGAAATATTATTCCATCTTTTGATGTCTTTAATATTCAATCCATAAGATCGAGCAATACTGTAAAGCGTTTCTTTTTTCTGGACAATATGAGTATCAGAAGTAGAAGCTTCCAAACATCCTCTATCTGCCGAAGGAGCAGGGGTAGTTGTTGTTGTCGTAGATGACGGTACAGAAGTCGTTGTCGTTCCTGTACTTACTGTTGTCGTTCCAGTAGAAACTACAGCACCACTATTTTTATTTACCATATATCCATTACGATATAAATTTCCTCCAAATTCACCTTCAGCAAGTTCTCCTGTATAAGAATCAATATATCTCCCTCTATCAAGGTCAAGATAAATACGATTAGCACCAGGGTAAACTGTAGAAGTATAATCTCCAGTATAGTTTCCAGATGAAGTATAAACTGTAGTAGTACCACTTCCATTTCCGCTGCCTCCAGTAACATTTACACTTCCACTTCCAGTAGTTGTAGTACCTGTACCTGTAGAAGGACGAGTACTTCCTGGACTTGGACTTGTACTTCCAGGAGTTACAACAGGACCAGAAGGTCTTGTATTTCCTGGAGAAGTATTGTTATTACTGGCAGTTGAACCACCAGGGTTGACTTTTGGAGTGCCTCCATAAAATTTACAGATAAGTCCTAAATAATCTACTATGCTATAATTATTGATTTTTCTTAATTCTAATTTTTCCCCTACAGCTAAAGGAGGCATTGGGTCAGCTTTTTTATATAAAATTCCAATCTCTGGAAGTATCGTCAAATCAGCCATAGCACTTCTACTTGGGTCAGTTTTGATACGGAACTTGTAACGAGAAAGACAATCATTGTCATCTTTTTCACTAAAGAATACATCAGCAGTAGATCCTTTAGTTGCTAAGTTACCAGACGTTGATTGGTTATAGTAATAAGAGAAAGCATAATTTTCAGAACGCGAACCAAAAGCAATGTTCGTGTTATAATAATACTCTGCTTTTTTGACTTTGTAAATTTTGAAACCGTAGGTATGTTCTTGTACAACAAAAACTTCTAGCGTTCCCTTATTTACATCATCAACAAATTTTTCATCCCGCTCTAAATCCGCACAACCTTCAGTCCCTGCGGGTTTATATTGACGAGGAGTGTAATCTTCCCCTGCTTCAAGGATAATTTTTTCATTATCGCTTACTTTAAGGTGAAAGAAAAGGTAGGGTGTTTCTTCATTGCCATCTTTTGCATACTCATAGCTGTCCATACAATCCTTGCTGGCGTTGTAGTCAATATAAATACTGGTACCGAAAGAGTTAAAAGCGGTGAACAAGAAGAAAAGTAATAAAACATTTACTTGTTTCATAGTACTGTTTTTTAGCTAAAAAATTAATAAGTGAACACGAGAATTTGAAAGTCTCGATATTAATAAAGACCATATTTTACATATAAAAATGCGTCTCCACTAGGGAAATATCATTGTTAATTGTTACAATATGAAATTCTAATTTAACCTTTACTGAGGTTCCAGAAAGATGCTTTTAAGGGAAGGACTAGTTTGAAAGCCTAAAATTAGGTTAAAACTCCCTCTTTTGCAAGAAATTATGAATGAAAATAGTACAAATAGAATTTTTTGTTAATTTGTAATCACAGTATAATGCAGTATTTGTACTATTTTTTAAAATAAGAGAGGATGTTGTAAAGACAAATGATTCTATTTTCTTAGAATTTGGATAAATAAATCTAGTTTTCTTAATCTACGAGTCAAGGTCTGACTTCCAAGTCAGGCCTTAACTTTTATTGAAAATTTTCATTTAGTCAAAGCCTGACTTGGAAGTCAGACCTTGACTCGTGAGTGAAGAAATACCGAATAATTACCTTTTTTTAATACATTTGAGAAATGTACCAAATTGATTTTTAATACATCAACAAACAAAAAAGACAATGAAACCATCTGCTTTTTCCTCAATTAATATCTTCCTTTGGCTTATGGGCTTACTTTTTTTTAGCTCCTGTGGTGGGGATAGCACTCCCAAATTTACTGAAGCTACTGGCGTTTTTATCAAAAAAAATTACGAAAAAGATGGGTATAACATGCCTTATCGAATTCTTTTTCCTCAAAATTATAATGCAAAAAAATCATATCCCTTGCTTTTATTTTTACATGGTGCAGGAGAAAGGGGCGATGATAATGAATTGCAATTGGTGCATGGTTCTAAGATGTTTTTGGAAAAAGAAGTGCAAGAGAAATATCCTGCAATTGTAGTTTTTCCTCAGTGTGCTAGTGAAAGTTATTGGAGCAATGTAAAAGGAGAACAGGTTGATGATGGTTATCAATTTACCTTTTCGAAGGATGGCGAACCTACTCAAGCGATGATGGCTTTGCAATTGTTTTTAAAAGATATACAAGCCAATTATAAAATCGACGAGGATCGAATGTACGTAGGTGGATTGTCAATGGGGGGAATGGGAACATTCGAATTGGTCTATCGAAATCCTAAAACATTTGCCGCAGCATTTGCGATATGTGGCGGTGGTGATACTGCTACGGCTTCAAAAATGACAGATACTAAATGGTGGGTTTTTCATGGGCAGGATGATGGAGTAGTGGATCACCAACATTCGGTGGATATGGTAAAAGCACTTCAAGATGCAGGTGCCGATGTGAAATTCAATAGCTACCCAGGTGTGAATCATGATAGTTGGACAAATGCTTTTGCGGAACCTGATTTTTTAAGTTGGATTTTTGAGCAGGGGAAATAATTTTGAATTAAGTGATTTTTTTCAGCCGCAGATTTACGCTGATTTTTTTATGATTGTCGAAAAGCGCGTTATAGAAAAATCAGCGTAAATCTGCGGCTAAAAAATCGCAGGATTCAAAATTATTTCAGCTCAATTACTCATCAACCAAATCCAATAATTCCTTAGGTAAAGACTTATTTGTTTTCGCACCTAGTTCCTTAATTCTTTCTGCACGTCCGATTAAAGTATCGCCAAATTTTTTGGAATCCACTAACTTATTCATGGCATCATCGTAAGCATTTTTTGTGCTTTCCAAGCGAAGACCAATTCCTTTTAGATCATCAATAAAATTGACAAACTTATCATATAGCAAACCACTTTGTCGAGCAATTTCGATGACACTATTTTTTTGTTTTTCTTGCTTCCAAATATAGGAAACAGTTCGCATTGTGGCCAATAGGGTAGAAGTAGTTACGATAACAATATTTTTATCCAAAGCCTCTAAAAATAATTTATTGTCATGCTGAACAGCTAACGCAAAAGCAGGTTCGATAGGAATAAACATCAATAAATAATCAGGTGAATTGATTTGATAAAGTTGTTGGTAATTTTTTTTATGTAAATCTTTGATGTGTTGCCGAACACTATCGATATGACGTTTAAGATGTTTATTTTTTTTCTCTTCATTGTTGGCAGTAAAATACTTTTCGTAAGCCGTCAATGAGACTTTTGAATCAATTATGAGGTGCTTTTGTTCAGGTAAATTAATAATGAAATCAGGACGTTTTTCTTTTCCATTATGATCTTTAAAACTAGATTGCGTCACATAGTGAATATCTTTTTTCAGTCCTGCTTTTTCCAAAATCATTTCCAATCGAAATTCTCCCCAATCTCCTTGTGTCTTGGATTCTCCCTTGAGTGCAGTTGCCAAATTATTAGCATCCTGACTTAATTGCAAATTCAAATCACGCAGTTGTTCAATTTCTTTTTTTAGAGAAATACGGTCACGAGTTTCTTCCAAAAATCTAGAATTGACCCCTGCTTCGAATTCATTTATTTTATCTTTGAGTGGAGTTAAAATATGAGTCAATTGCAATTGATTTTGTCGAGAAAAAGTTTGACTTTTTTCTTCTAACAATCTATTTGCAATATTCTCAAATTCAGTTTGAAAACGTTGTTGAAGATTTTCGACCTCATTTTTTTGTGTGAGCAATTTATCTTTGAGATTCAAGGCTTCCACTTCTTTAGCCGAAAGTTGACTTCCGATTTTTCGAAGTTCTTGCTCTTTATCTAATAAATCATCTCGAATTAAATCTGCTTGATTTTGCAGGGATTGATGTACTTCCTTGAGGATATATTTTTCGTCAATTTCGTCAAAGGGAAGGCTACCACTTCGACCTGTAAATTTGTATTTGGCAATAAACCAAGCGGCAATTGCCCCGACAAGGAGTCCTACTCCTAAATAGATGATTTCCATAAATTCTACCATTATGTAACTTTTTCATTTCCCCCTCTTCTGATTTTTATGAAAGTCTGTTTTTAAGTACTGGGACATAATAACTTATTATTTTTTGTGTCCCAATACTTACATTAATTAGTGGATAATTAATGACATGGTAAAGCTACGAAAAAAATATGGAAAGATGAGGCGCAGGCTCTTTTGAATATCGAACAATCGAACAAGGAACAAGGAATGTCGAAGGTTGACGAATACTTGTGAGTTCTACTTATCACCATTCGCTCGTCAAACTTTGACAGTCCTTGTTCCTTGTTCGATTGTTCGATATTCAAAATGGGGTTTCCTAATCACGAGCCACTTTAACTTTCCCTAGTTCTTCCGCTCGGTCAAAAGCAGCTTGTGCTCCAGCGATGATTTCTGAACTTAAATTTTTATTATTATAACAATTTATTGCCGCCTCGGTAGTTCCTCCTTTTGAAGAAACCATTTTAATCCATTCATCGCATGAGAAACTATTTTTATTATATAAGTCAACAGCACCTTTAAATGTTTGACTAACCAATAATTCCGCTTCAGAATTATTGAAACCCATATCCCTTGCGGCCTTCATCATAGCATCCATAAAATAAAAAACATAAGCAGGGCCACTTCCAGAAATTGCAGTTGTTGCATCAATTGCTTTTTCATCCTCTACATAAATTGTTTTACCAGTAGTGTTGAGTAAATTTTGAACCATGACCAATTCGATACGAGTGACCTCATTAGTTGAGGTGAAAGCAGTCATTCCCATTCCGATTTGGGCAGGAAGATTAGGCATGGCTCTGATTATTTTTTTTACTCCGAGGGCTTCGCTGATGGTTTCGATTTTTACACCTGCCATAATAGAAAGAAAAACTTGTTGAGGATCCACCATTGGTTTAATGGTTTCAAACAATGCATTTGCATCTTGAGGTTTTACGGCAAAAATAATTAGGTCAGCATTTTCAAAACAAGCATTAGGTGTTCCGTAAATCGTTCCAATATCTTTTTTTGATAGAACTTTAGCTTTTTCAGGTGACCTTTCAAGGATCATCATGTCTTTTTTGTTAGTGATATGACTGCGCAAAAAACTTTGAGCATAGGTCATTCCCATATTACCGCCACCGATTACCAATATTTTCATTTAATGTGATTTTTAATTTTTTTGAGAGTTGATTTGTAAGGCTCTTCCTAAATCGCAACTTGAATCTAAATCAAATCCACAACTCCAAATATTCGTTTACCAATAGTCAAATCAACTAATTCACCAATTTACCAATCAACCAAAAATTAGTTGTTTTGAAATTTTGCAATTAAATTGTTTTTTCCCTTAAAAAAACCGAATTTAGAGGAATGGAATTTATGAGATAAAACGAGTTCTTTACAAAGAACGTTTCTTTTTTTGCCTATTTTTAAATAGAAAAACTGGGATTTACAATTTCTAACATTAAACATACTTATTTCCAAAAGCCTACCATTTTTAAAATAATTGATTAATTTAGCTTCATTGATTACGTGAAATTACGTACTGAACATTGAGTTTTTTCAAAAAACAACAATGTCTGGAACCGATTTTTACACATCAGATATTCACCCTTTTGTTCACAAAAAAAACACTATGAGTTTGAGAACCATTTTTTTACTTTTAGCAACACTTCTGTATTTTGTTGGGGCGCATTGGTTTTATACCCAAAAAGTAGCAGGAATATGTTGCGGAGATGCAGCAGCTTCTGCGGCGGTCATTCAAGATGACGATAAAGATGAAATTATCCCTTTGGAAACAGATATTGATCCTGCCTCAACATTAGGTCCCCTTACTTTTAATTGGTTAGATTCAACGGCGGTCACAGGTGATGGTTTTGAAGATTATAAAAGTGAGATAGCGAATAATCTAACTGAATATAATGTATTGGAAATTACAGGTCATTATTTTGCTGATGAAGATGAAAGTCTAGGATTTGCTCGTGCCAGACAAGTCAAAGGATTGCTAACGGATATGATTCCTGGTAATCGAATTTTGGTCAACAGTAAATTGATTGATGACATCGAAGGTATGCAAGAGAATCTTTTTGAAGCTGTCGAATTTAATTGGATTGACAAAAGCATAAATATTGAAGAGACAACAGTTGTGGAATTTGATGAGGATCGATTTATGATATTTTTCCCATTCAATTCTAATATAAAAGATACCAATAAAGAAGTGGAAGATAAATTAGATGTGCTTGCTGGTAACTTAGTGGACTCTGGAAGAAACATTACTATTACAGGTCATACGGATAGTACTGGTGATAGCAAATTTAATTACCGTTTAGGTTTGGATCGAGCATTTGCAATCAAAAAATTATTGATGAGCAAAGGTGTGAATAAAGAACAAATAAAAATTAATTCCAAAGGTGAATCACAACCGATTGGTTCCAACCGAACCAAAGAAGGAGAACATAAAAATAGACGAGTGGTCATTAAAATTTTAAATTGATAAACCAATATTTTCAATTCCGTAAAACGGAATTTTTACAAAAAACATCCTTAAAATAAATATACTTAAATATGATAACATTAGGAATTCTTTCAAGTTGCCCAAATTGCACATGGTGGTTATTACCATTACTATTTTTTGCTTGGCTTTTAGGTTGGTTATTATGGAGTTGGACAAAGGGTAGTAGTTACCGTTCAGAGATTGACGGATTGCATGGAGATATTTCCAGTTGGAAGTCTAAGTTTACTGAAACTGAAAATCACCTTTCTCAAGCGAGATATGATAAAGAAAAGTTAAGTGGTGAATATGCTACTTTGCAATCTAAAATTTCGGATTATAATTTGAAATACAGAGCATTGGAAGGTAAATATAACAATGCAATTGCATCAGGTGGTGGAACGGGAGAAGTTGTGGATACTACTCCTTTGACTGATAAAATAAATGAACTAGAATCTCAATTGGAGGTTTCAAGAAATACTAACTTGAAGTTGCAAGGCGACTATTCTACTTTGAAAAGTAAATTTAATGATGTACAAACTCAACTAGAAGGTAGTAGTAAAGGATTAGGGATAGCAAGTAGTACTGAGGACTTGACTCGTATTGCAGAATTAGAAAAACAGCTAGAGGCTGCCAATTCTACGAACTCAAATCTACAAGCTGATATTGCAACTTTGTCTGCTCAGGCGATTCCACTAACAAGTAGTGATAATTCAGGAGATATGGAAGAGTACCAATCTCGTATTGCTGATTTGGAGAAAAAATTGGCTATATCCTATGAAGCAAATACTAAAATGGAATCAGATTATGCACATCTAAAATCCAATTTAGGAAATATGGAAATGAAGCTTCAAGAAACACCTGCTGATAATAGTGCTGAAATAGAAGGTTATCAAACTCGAATTACTGAATTGGAACAACTACTTGCAGCAAGAGCAGTTCAGGAGGGAGAAGAACCTGGAGAAGGTAAAAAGAAGAAGAAAAAGAAAAAGAAGAAAAAAAGCAAAAATAAAAAGAAAGGGAAAAAAGGAAAGAAGAAAAAGGATGAAAAAGTAAAAGCAGGATCTGGTAAAAAATCAGGTTATGGTGTTGCTTTTGGAGATGATAATTTACAAATAGTAGAAGGCGTTGGCCCTAAAATTGAAGGCTTGTTAAAAGGAGCAGGAATCAATTCTTGGTTGGATTTAGCGAATTCAGATAACGAAAAATTAGTTGGAATTTTAACTGATGCAGGACCTCGATATAAAATGCATAACCCTTCCACTTGGTCTGAACAGGCAGAAATGGCACACAAAGGAGATTGGACAAAATTGGTTAAATACCAAAAAGTCTTAGGTGGGGCTAGTGATAAGGAGAGCGATTCTAAAGTTGAAAAATTATATGCAAAAGCAATGGGTTTCAAAACCTATAAAGCCAACGACTTAAAAGTAATTGAAGGCGTAGGGCCGAAGATTGAAGAGTTACTAAAGAATGCAGGACTCACTACTTGGAAAAAATTATCGGAGACCAAAATTGCAGATATTCAAAAAGTACTCGATGCTGCGGGTTCAAGGTATAAATTGGCGAATCCCGGTACATGGGCAAAACAAGCAAAAATGGCTCACGATGGCGATTGGCAATCTTTGAAGGCTTATCAAGATGAATTGGATGGAGGAAAGGAATAAGTCATTGAAGTTGATTGGTTAATTATACTAACGTGAATTATAACTTGAAAAATAATATTTTCGATCACAATATGACCTAATCGACTATTTAACCGCTTCAATAATCAACTCATTAATGTCTACATTTTATTTGATAAAATGTAGACATTTTTTTTTGTTATTCTATCTTTATGAAAAAAACAGAATGAACAGATCGATTATAAAGTTTATTTTTTTCTTCCTTTTTTTTGCAACCTATGTCAATGCGCAAATAAAAGTGATTTGGTTAATTAATCCTTCATTTGAAGACTACCCACGGCCTGGAATTACGCCCTCTGGTTGGGATAATTGTGGAGATGAAAAATTCCCAGAAGAAACCCCTCCTGATATTCATCCTACTCCTGATCAACTATTTGGAGTAAAACAAAAAGCAGTTCATGAAAGCACCTATATGGCAATGGTTGTCAGGGAAAACAAAACTTGGGAATCAGTTGGGCAAACCTTATCACAGCCTATGATGGCGAATCAATGCTATATTTTTAGAATTAAATTAAGTCAGTCTTTGGCTTATAAAAGTTTTATTAAGGACAAAGAACAGGAAGGAGAAAAAGATTTTACAGAACCCATTGTTTTAAGAATTTGGGGAGGTGAAAAAGGGTGTGAAAAAGGTGAATTATTAGCCATTAGCCCTAGAATAAAAAATGAAGAGTGGTTGAATTATACGTTTAAATTTACACCAAAAAATAATTATAAAAACATTGTGTTAGAAGCCTATCGAGCAAGAGGAGGCCTTGTTTTTCCAAATGGAAATATATTGTTAGATCATGCTTCACCTTTGGTTCCTTTTGATTGTGATTCCGAAAAATCGGTCATGGCGGAATTCGATTGGTCGCCCTATGAACTTTCCTTAAATAATTTAAAAACTGCTAATGATTTACGTTGGTACGTTGCCAGTCAAGGTTTCCATTTACATTTTGGAGCAAATGGAGAATTTTCTAACTTGGGTAAAAAAAATATACAAAGAATAGCTGCAGCAATGAGTCAATTCCCTAATCAAAAATTGCTTTTTTATATAGATGGGAAAAAGAAATTTAAACACAATAAGTATGTTAAAAAAGTCAAAACCCAATTGGATTTAGAGGAATTATCTGAAAGTCAATATGAGGTGAGAAAGATGAAATCCAAAGACTATGAAAAAGGATGGATTCTAAAAGGAAATGGATTTTATATTACAGTCGAGACAATTGACTAAAAAGATTAAAATCAAAATCAAAATCAAAATCAAAATCAAAAATCGAAAATCGAAAATCGAAAAATTTAAGATCGCCGTGAATGTTTTTGATTTTGATTTTAATTTTTTTCGAATCCTTTTCTGTCAAATCAGGCAATGTGCTTCAACAATAGTATCGCTATATTTTTCTTCTAAAATTATAATCATTTTACAAAAAAAAGGAAACTAATTTTTAAACTAAATTGTTGATAGTTGAAACCTGTCCTTCTTCAAAAAAGTCCTTTTAGTTTTTCGAAATCTGGAAGTACTAAAACAACAAAATGGATCTCATCATAAAAATAAAACTATCTACTTTTATGAAAAAAAGTAGTGAAAAATGAAACTTAATTGCTTGTTTTTACGCTTAAAAATTAGTATATTAAAGATATACCACACAAGAAGGATTTAATCGAATTCTTACTAGATTTAAACCTACCACAAAGAAACGGACAACTGACTTGAATTTATTTTCAAAACCGTCAGCAGGAGGAAAGCAAAATTGATTTTTGAATCATTTTTGTTTTAGAGAAACAGCGTTTGTTTCCTTAATAATTTTCAAAACTTAGTTACAACAATTTAACTCAGCATTGCATGCTTAGAGCACTTCTTATATTATTGAGTACGATATTGTTGTTCTCTTGTCTTAGGACGGAAGAGGACAGCCCTGCTCAATATACCCCTTTCCTAAATGTTGATAATACTTCCGCAGATTCATTGTTATTAAAAATGACCCTTGAAGAAAAAATAGGGCAGATGATTGTATTAAAAACAAATATGAAAAATGAGAATGTTCAAAATTCTGTTTTTCAATGGGTTAAGGAAGGGAAAATAGGTGGAGTATTATTAAATGATTTGGAGTTGGATAATTATATTGCTCTAGTAGATACACTCAATCAATTGAGTAAAACTCCTTTATTCCATGCCACTCAAGAAGTTGTATTATTAAATAATCAGTTTTCAGATGCGGTTCAATTTCCACAAGCACCTTCCATTGGTTCTATTTCGAATGATACCATCCAGAAAGATTTAGAGGATTTATATGTTCAACAATGTAAGGCTGCGGGTATAAATTTTTGTTTTACACCCTCTGCTAATCAAGTTTCCTCAGAGAATAAAAACTACCCTTTACAAGTTTTTGAAAATGATACTAAGCGTAAATTAGAACGTGCAAGTAGAGTGTTACAAAACCTTCAAAAAGAAAAAATAATCTCTTTAGGAAATTCATTTTCGGATTTTTATCAGTTGGAAAATGATACGACTGGCGTACTGGATTCTTTACTTAGAAATCAACGGTTTTTGGCTGAAAAAGGAGTCTCAGGATTCTTTATTGATGAGCAAATTTTTGAGGTAGATAGTTTAAAAGGTTATCAAACTTTTTTCTTGAAAAACTACTTGAAAAATAAAATGGATTTTGATGGATTACTTGTTGCTGAGGTAAGTGAAAATGCAACTATTGATGAGTTAATTCATGCAGGTACGGATATTTTTATTATTGAAAATTCTGCAGATGTATTGTTAAAGCATTTGGTAGAATTTGTTAAAGAAGGGTTGATTTCGGAGAAAGTAGTCAATGAAAAAGTACGAAATATACTTTTGGCAAAAACGTATTCAGGACTTATAAAAAAACCTGAACCAATCAATAAAGAGGTAGTCAAGGTAGTTTTGAAAAATCAACAATTAAAATTTTACGCTCGACAGCTTTTCGAAAAGTCGATTACTCTTGCTCATAATCACAATGATCTTTTACCCTACACCAAAACGTATCGTAGAGATTTTAGAATTATAAATATTGGTGAGGATAAGTTAGAAGTTTTTAAGGATTATTTTTCAAAATATGCCAACTATCAAAACTATAATCATATACCTGATGAGACTGGAAAAATTAAACCTTTAAAAACAGTTTTTCATAAACATGCTACTTCCATCGTGGTGTTGGATAATGTTCTTTTGGACACTTTGCAACATAAAGAATTTATAAAATCAATTAATGATCTTTCGGAAACTTCAAAAATTACCATCGTTAATTTTGGGAATCCATTCAATTTAAATTGTTTTGATACCGCCTTGACCATGATTCAAGTTTTTGAAAAAAATAAGATTACAGAGTCTCTGGTTCCGCAACTCTTATTTGGGGGAATGTCAGCACAAGGGATGCTGCCTTTGGCAATAAACGAAAACTTGCCTTATGGGAAACATGTAAATTCAAAAACCACTAGATTAAAATATACTGTTCCAGAAGAGGTTGGAATTTCTCCAGAAAAACTGGTTGGGATTGATGCTATCATTCAATCTGCTATCAGTAAAAAAGCAACTCCTGGTGGTCAAGTTTTAGTGATTAAAGATGGCAAAGTGTTTTTCAACAAATCATTTGGGCACCATACCTATAAAAAACAACAACGGACTCGAAGTTCTGATTTATATGATATTGCTTCTGTTACGAAAGTTGCAGCGACTTCAATTGCTTCAATGAAGTTATTTGAAAAAAAGAAGTTTAAACTTCGAGATCGGTTGAAAGATCATTTTGATTTGGAGAAAAAGTCGAAAATAGGACGAGTGACTTTTAAAGAACTGTTGACACATTCTTCAGGTTTACAGGCCAATATGCCTATTTCAAAATACTATCTTTCAAAAGATACTTTTCAAATTACGGACGATTGTAATCAATATTTTTGCAATCAGCCAAATGGCAACTATTCGATTCAGTTGGCGAATAAAATGTATATGGATAAAAGATGGGTAGATTCACTTTGGCAAAAGGTCGAATCTCTAAAACCCAAAAGACGTGGTCGATATAAATATAGTGATGTGAATTTTAATCTCCTTCAACGATTTATAGAAAAGGAAACATCCCAACCTTTGAATGATTATTTAAATGATAATTTTTACAAATCACTTAATCTTAGAAGGACTGCTTATCGACCTTTGGAAAAGTTTGATGCGTCTTTTATTACGCCAACTGAATTGGATGATCGATGGCGAAAGCAAACTTTGAGAGGATTCGTTCATGATGAGTCTGCGAGTCTTTTAGGAGGTGTTGCTGGTAATTCAGGATTGTTTTCTAATGCTAATGATTTAGGGGTACTTTTTCAAATGTTGTTGAATGGCGGAGTTTATGGAGATCAAAAATATTTGGAGAAAAGCACTATTGAAAAATTTACTAAAGCGAGTTATGGTAATCACAGAGGGCTTGGATTTGTAGTCAAAGGGAAACGTGGAGCTAATTCTCTTTCCAAAAAAGCGTCTCGAAAAACATATGGTCATTCGGGGTTCACAGGTACTTGTGTTTGGGTTGATCCTGATAATGGATTGATTTATATTTTTCTTTCAAATAGAATACATCCTAATAAATCGAATACTAAACTTTACCGAAATCAAGTGCGTCGTAGAATTCATGATGTAGTTTATAAGGCATTGGATACTTATAAAATAGGGGAGAGTTCGGTGGAAAAGATTTTGGTGGATTTGAAAAATTAATAATTTTATGAGTCAAGGTTTGACTTAAAAAGTCAAGCCTTGACTTATGAGAATTTTAGTAGAAATCAGACGAAAAAAGTCCGACGATGAAAGTCAGAGCTTGACTTTTAAGTCAAGCCCTGACGTTTGTTTTTTTTCAACCTACCAATCGAAATTAGAGGTTAGAATACTAATTAGCCCAGCCATACCAAAAACTATTTAAAGTTTCTTTTAGTGCTAAAGCTTTGTTTTTATATTTTTCAGAAATGTCAGATGAAGTTAAATGTTCAATAGATTCAAGGGTTGTAGCACGTTCTCCATTTCCCATAATCATCAAAGTTCGATTCCATTCTATTGTTTCAAAATTAATATTGGAAAGATCGTAGGCGGTATTAGTTTTATTTTTTAAAACTAAATCATAAGTCTCAATAGCTTTTGTAAAATTATTGTTTTTATAAAAGTGTTCCGCTAGGAGATTTTGATGTTCAAGATATTTTTTATTGGTTGCAGGAGTTTTATCTATGATGGCGACATCGTTTTGAGTATTAGAAGAAGGTTCAAATTGTTCTGCAATGATAGCAGAATTACTGTACCCTTGGCTACTCCAAAATAATGAACCAAAAAAACCAAGGATGAAAATCAAACCAATTATTGGAATCCACTTCTGAAAAGTATTTTGCCGATGACGTTCCTGTTTTTTCATTTGAAATTATTTTTTTACTCAGCCGTAGCTGCTGCGATTCGATTAGGATAATCAGTAATAATTCCATCCACTCCAAATGTTATCATTCGTTTCATGTCTGCAACTTCATTTACCGTCCAAGGAATTACTCGAATATCCTGGGCATGTAAGTCATCAATAATTTCTTTGCTCAACAAAAGAAAATGTGGACTATAAATATCTGGCTTAAAAGAAATTTTTTCCAAATTCTTATTGGGGTGATCTCGACTTTCAATTAAATAAGCAACTACTACAGCAGGATTTTGCTTATGAATTTCTTCTAAAACATTAATATCAAAAGATTGTAAATTGCTACGGTTTTCAATTCCTAATTCTTTTAATTCTTCCAAAATCAATCGTACATATTCCGCAGGAGGAGGCGTTTTTATATTGTAATAATCAGGATGACTTTTTATTTCAATATCATAATTAGGTTTTTCACGACCTGTTTTTTCACAATGAGCATCAACTGCTGCTACCATATCCTTTAAGGAAGGTTTGCTGACCTTCATCGGTTTTTGATCTGGAAATCTCTCATTACCTCTACTGCCAACATCGTATTTTTTGACTTCCTCGTATGTCATTTGGTAGATCAATAAATCCTTTTCTTCTTCCTCTGTCACAGGTGTTCCGTCAGGGTGAGAACTAATTTTATGATTAAACCAAGGCTCATGAGTAACAATTACTTGAGTATCTTTTGCAATACAAATATCCAACTCCAATGTGGAAATGGGATATTCTAATGCTTTGATAAATGCAGGAATTGTATTTTCAGGAAGCAGTCCACGTGCACCACGGTGACCTTGCCAATCAATTTGTTTTTTTTCTGTCATTTTGGAAGAGTTTGAAGGATTTTCTGAACTTGGATTACCACAAGCCGTAAAAGAAATAATAAGAATAAGGATAAAAATTCGCATAGGTAATTTTTTTGCAAATATCGTAATTTATCCTTTTGTAAATGCATGAAATTTTAAAGAAAAAACGCAAAACAATATGGTTCAATATTAGAGTATGTTTAAATTTCTCTTAATTAATTTTATCCGCCAAATTTTGTTTCATACTTCATCACAAAAACAATCATTATATCAACATAATTCATGTTTTTATTCTACGTCTGAAATAAAATTCGTCTGTCTAAAATCAATCAGAGAATTTTAAACATCCTCTAATTTCCATCTTGTCAAATAGGACAAATAAGAATTTTTTGAAGAAAAAATACAAAACGGTAGGTCCCATGTAATAATGCTGTAATTCAACTATTATTATTGTGTTGTTGCTTTGCACCTACCCGTCAACTTAATTTTTTAATATATGTTCGTAAAGTGCCAGATGCACGAAATATTGGTAGAAAATAAGCTGTAAATGTATTGTTAATCCCAGAGGGACGACATATAATTCTTAATTATTCTAAAATTCAAATTTATATGTCGTTCCTCTGAAACTCTTTTATTTTCCTTTCCATATTATTTTTCTACCAATATATCGTCCTTCTGGGACTGAAGTATTGAAAATCAATTTATTATACATAGGTAATTCTTAAGTTGACGCGTATGTGCTTTGCAGTAACTAGGATTCTATTGTTCACGTCTATTTTATGCCAAAGCCTTTTATTTCCTATCATATGCAACTTGAATTAAATAATAAAAAAGTTAAATTTGTGCGATTTTACTTAACTGATATTCAAGAGGTTACGTAAGGATTCAGTTTATTTATTAAAATATTCTCCAAAATTAATATGAATAACTCATCTATTTTTCAAAAAGCATTACCACACATCGTGGCAGTTGTCAGTTTTTTGTTGATTTCATGTATTTATTTTTCGCCACAATTAAGTGGGAAAGTGATTCAAGCGGGTGATACCATTTCAAATAAAGGTATGTCAAAAGAGATTTCAGATCACTATGAAAAAACTGGTGAGCGATCCCTTTGGACCAATTCCATGTTTGGAGGAATGCCTACTTACCAAATCATTTCAAGCCAGCCTTCGAATGCATTGAAATATGTGGAAAAAACAGGTCAATTATTTTTTGCTCGACCTATCGGATATTTTTTGGCGATGATGATAGGATTTTACGTAACGATGATTTTGTTGGGAGTGAATTCCTGGTTGAGTATGATAGGTGCGATTGCATTTTCATTAACTACCAATAACCTAGTGCTCTTTGGTGCAGGACACATGACTAAGCTACGTACCTTTGCGTATTTTGGATTTATCTTCGCTGGAATTGTATTAGCTTTCAGAAAAAAATATCTTCTTGGTGGGGTCATTTTCGCTTTAGGACTTGGAGTTAATCTCTATGCCAACCACGTTCAAATGACCTATTATTTTTTCATGGCTTTAGGAATATATGGAATCATCGAAATGGTGCAACATATGAAAAGAGGAGAGATCAATGATTTTGGAAAAGCAGTACTATATCTAGGTATTGGAGGATTGTTAGCAGTCGCATCAAGTGCTTCGGGACTTTGGACAACTTACGAGTATTCCAAAGACACGATGAGGGGAAAACCTATTTTGACAAAAGAAGCAAACGCATCGACAACCAGTAGTAATACTGAAGGATTGGATTGGGAATATGCTATGCGCTATAGTAATGGATGGTTGGATTTGGCTTCTTCTTTTATACCAGGAGTTGTAGGCGGAGGTGGAGGAGAACCTGTTGGAGAAAATTCAGCATTTGCAAAAGACATTAAAAAACGAGGAGGAAATGCCAAAAATTTAAGAGCACCTTTGTACTGGGGTTCCGTAGGAAAACAGGTGAGTACAGCAGGCCCAGTTTATTTTGGAGCCGCTATGTTTTTTCTATTTGTTCTTGGAATGTTTGTAGTAAAAGGAAGTATCAAGTGGGGGATAGGTGCAGGTGTATTGTTAACGATGTTACTTTCATTAGGAGATAATTTTCCAGTTTTTAATCGACTGATGTTTGATTATTTTCCAATGTACAATAAGTTTCGAACACCTAATTCCGTTTTAGCAATTACTTCTTTTTTAGTTCCTGTACTAGGAGTTTTGGCCGTTTCAGAATTTTTAAAAGGAGAAACGTCAAAGAAAGATTTATTGAAATCTTTGTACATGGCAACTGGAGTGATGGGAGGAATCTGTTTGTTTTTTGCTTTGTTAGGAGGTTCCGTTTTTGAATTTACAAGTCCATTGCGAGATGGAAATTATGTATCTAACTATAAAATGAATTTGTCGATATTAAAAGAAGATCGTGCTTCTTTGATGCAATCAGATTCATTGCGATCTTTGGCATTTATTTTAGCAACAGCGGTATTGTTATGGGCATTTTTGACGGATAAATTAAAACAACATTTTCTACTATCAGGAATCGCTTTGATAACAATTGTTGATTTGTGGGGAGTAGGAAAAAGATATTTAGGTGCTGATAAATTTGTCCAAAAAACACAATACGAATCTTTTAAAAACCCAAGAATAGTGGATACGGAGATTTTAAAAGATAAGGATTTGTCTTATCGAGTATTTGATTTTGCAATTGATACTTGGAACTCTTCTTCGACTTCTTATTTTCATAAAACAATAGGTGGATATCATCCTGCAAAATTACAACGTTACCAAGATTTAATCGAACGACATATTCAACCTGAAACTGGAGCTTTGCGAAATAAATTATCTACTGCTAAAACTTTTGCTGATGTCAATGCAAGTGTAGCTAACACGAGGATGCCAGTAATAAATATGTTGAATACAAGATATTTTGTAATCAATCCAGAAAGTCAACCCATTAAAAATAATAATGCATTAGGTAACGCCTGGTTTGTCGATAATTTTCAAATCGCTAATAATGCCAATGAGGAAATCAATAAATTAAGAGGATTAAATACTGGAGCTACTGCTATCATTCATCAAGAATTTAATGATTATTTAGCAGGTGCAAATTTTCAAAAAAATGGTACGATTACATTGACGAGTTACGCACCTAATAAATTGACCTATCAAACCAATACGACAAGCGACCAATTAGCAGTATTTTCTGAAATATGGTATGGGCCTAATAAGGGATGGCAAGCATACATTGATGGCGAACCTGTGGATCACATCCGAGCTAATTATGCTTTGCGTGCAATGAAGGTTCCAGCAGGTCAACACACTATTGAGTTTAAATTTGATCCAAAAGCATACAGCATAGGAAAAATGATTACCCTTGTTTTTTCTTTGGCTATCCTTGCTGGATTCCTTTGGTTAGTATTTAATTCATTTCAAAAAATTATGAATACAGAACCAGTTGTCAAAGAAAGTCAGCCGAAAGTAGTACAGAAAAAAGCACCGATTAAAAAGACGGTTTCGAAGAAGAAGAAAAAGAAGAAGTAATTTTTGAATCGAAAAATAAATCAAAATCAAAATCAAAATGTCAATCAAAATCAAAAATCGAATACCGTGTTTTCACCATTCTATTTTTGATTTTGATTGACATTTTGATTTATTTTTCGATTTAATAATTTTTCAAAAACAACAATTGAAAAGAGTACTAATCATTACATATTATTGGGTTCCGATGGGCGGTTCAGGTGTTCAACGTTGGGTGAAATTTTCTAAATATTTACCTGAGAATGGATGGCAACCAGTAATCTATACCCCTTCCAATCCTGATTTTCCATTGAAGGATGAGTCTCTTTTATCTGATGTTCCTGCGGAGTGTGAAATTATCAAACAACCCATTTGGGAACCTTACCGTATTGCCTCGTTAATTTCCAATAAAAAAAGAAAAGACCTAGAAGTGGATAACTTTCGTGCAGGTAAAAATCCTTCCATGAAAGATAAGTTGATGAACTATGTGAGGAGTAATTTTTTTATTCCTGACCCAAGAGTTTTTTGGGTAAAAAAATCTATTAAATTTTTAATGGAATATTTAAAAGAAAATCCTGTAGATGTGGTGGTGACAAATGGAACGCCACATAGTATGCATTTGATTGGTTTAGGATTAAAAGAAAAATTAGGTGTAAAATGGGTCGCTGATTTTCGAGATCCTTGGACTAAAATAGATTTTTATTACACGCTAAATTTGACAAAAAAATCAGATCAAAAACATCGTAGATTAGAAAAAGAAGTGGTCAGTAAGGCAGATGTTGTCACCGTGGCATGGGATGCGATAAGAGATGATTTTTTAAAATACAATAAAAATATTCAAGTCATTACCAATGGTTATGATGTTTCTAATTTTTCCCAATCCAATGTACCCTTGGATAAAAAGTTTACCATTGCACATATTGGACTTTTAAATGCAGATCGAAATCCTACAAAACTTTGGAAGGTATTAAAAAAAATAGGAGAGGAGCGACCTGCGTTTTTAAATGATTTGGAAATCAAATTGATTGGAAATGTGGAAAGAAAAATCATTGATTCGATAAAGACTTTAGGGTTGGAGTCGCAACTCAATTTGGTAGGTTACGTTCCACATTCAGAGGTGCATGGTATTCAGCAAGTGAGCCAAATTTTATTGTTGGTGGTGAGTGATACGCCTATCGCAAAGGGTATGGTTGTGGGAAAATTATTTGAATATTTAAAAGCACAGAGACCCATTCTGGCGATTTGTCCAGAGGATGGAAGTTTGGCTAAAATCATCAATGAGACTCAAACAGGCGAAGCATTTGACTACCAAGAGGAGACTCGATTAGAGCAATATATTTTGAATGCATACACACAATATAAAAATGGAACACTATCAATTAATCCGCAAGGAATTGAAAAATACAGTCGTAAAAATTTGACTAAAGATTTAGTTCAGATTTTTGAAAAATTAAAAATGTCATAAGACTAGTCAATGATTAAGTTTTTTATTGGAAAATATAAGATGGAAAACTCCATCCCCCAGCCCCAGAGGATTGTAGAGCATTTAAGCGTTACTGCTAAAAGTTGGCAGAATGTTTTCCCCCGCTGGCGGAGGGTTGGGGGCGGAATTTTAATGAACCTAATTTTCCAAGTTAAGATTAAAAAGGCCTCTTTTTAATGAAAAAAGTATCCGTCATATTAACTACTTATAATTCTGAAAACACAATTCAACGAGTCCTTGATTTTATCAAAAATCAAAAAGGACTGGGAGTAGAATTTGACTTAGAAATAATTGTGATAGATGATTGCTCAAAAGACAAAACGGTTGAAATCTTAAAGAAGAACGATGTGATTTTGTTAAGTACAACAACCAATAGTGGCGGGCCTAATAAAGGTAGAAATATAGGATTGGAATATGCAACTGGAGATTATATTTGCATTGCAGATCATGACGATGAGTGGAAAGAGGATAAAATTATTTCATTGATTCCTTACTTAAAAAAAGCACCTATCGTAACTTCAGGTTATACTGTAATTGATGAGAAAGAAAATAAAAAATTTGATAGGATAAAAAGTGGAGGCGAGACTCATATGGTATTTAGTAAAAATATCACATTTATTGATAAATTAACTAAATCATGGAGCGGACAGAATACTTACTTGGGAAGTATAATTTATCGAAGTGAATTGAAAAATATTTTATTTGAAGAGCATTTTGGAATGGTAGATTTTGATTGGATACTTCGACTTTTTTATCAACAGCAATCCATTGAAGTTTGCAAATCTTTATACAATAGATATGTGGATGGAACCAACCTTTCATTGGATGAAGGGTACAGACTTAAAGATTATGAGTATTCGTTAATGACATTGGAAGGGTATGCTGAGGAGTTTCCAAAAGAAGCAAAAATTGGGGTAAAAAAAACGCATGGGAGCTTAGCTCGATATTATTACCTGACGGATAAAATGAAAAAAGCTAGATATTATTTTTTAAAATCAGGTTTGAGTTTAAAAATATTTATGTATTACTTAACTACTTTTGTAGGTTCGAGTTATGTAAAAAAGAAATTTAATGTTTTTGGATAAAAATAAATGTGAGTAATTACTTAACTTAAAAAAATAGGTTCAAGGTGATTTTATGTGGTTGGTCAAAATAGTTATTGAGTTATTGGTTAATAAGTTATTGGTCAAAAACCATAGAAAAATAACGTTATTCGAAATAACTCAATAACCAATAACTTAATAACTATTTTGACCAACCAC
>CAKZSH010000306.1 GCA_937918905.1 uncultured Saprospiraceae bacterium | reverse complement strand
CTTTTCTTTTGGGATGTGGTCCAACATAAGGATATAACAAATCTGCATCATTTCGCAATCGGGTAATGACCTCTAAATCTGTTTCATTACAAACCTTTTCGATAAAAGGAAACCTTGAAAAATAAGCATCTACTAATAGATATTTCGATACTTGACTTATCGTTTCAGCATGATGACTAACTAATGATGCATAATATTCGAGTAAACTTCCATGCTCTTTAGTACTCAAGGTTTGGTCAGCAATCAAGTGCATCGCCGTATTATTCAAAATATCAATAGTCGCAAATCCTCCAATTTCTAATCCCCATTTACTTCGACCTGCACAACCAGACCAAAAATAACTACAGCCTGGTGTTTGTTTTCCACTCTTGGAAATATAACTCGGATCAAAGGCAACCGCACATTCTTTTGAACAATATTGTTTGGACAAGTGCAGATTGAAGGTTTCAAAATCAAACCGACGACTATAATTTTCTCGAAAGGTACTTTCGTTTTTATCGCTATAGCGGCTCATGTTGAGAAAGTTATGACGACCTCGAAGTTGTAATTGCAATTCAAAATTTTCTTTTAAAAATTCTGATTGCCATTTGCCTATTCCAGACATTTTTTCCAATATTTGTTCTGTGAGTATTTCGATGCTCATAGGTAAAAGTTTTGGTTGGTTGTTTAGTCACTACTAAACTATAAACTTTTACCTTTTTTTTGAAATTCACAACGAACCATTGATTTAAGGGAGTAGGAATTAAATAACCTACCCATCTGAAGAGATTATTTTTTAATATGAGGAAATGAAAAAATTAAGGCATACCCTTCGGTACGGCTTCATTTTTTTATGAAATCATATTGAAAAAGAAGCCTTCAGATGGGTAGGTTATTTATTTCCTACTCCCTTAAGAAAAAACCCGTTCAAGATTTTTAGTCTTGAACGGGTTTTCTTTTCTGCGGACTAAAGCCCTACAGCTACATCCTAACGGTTACAAATTGCTTCGTTACTATTTTCTTTCCTTCTACTTTTATAGTCATCATGTAAAGTCCATTTACAAATTGATTCAATTCAAAAGTCTGAACACCTTCCTCTAATTCGATAAAAACTTTTTCCATCATCAACACTCCTCTTGCATCAAAAATTTGAATGGAAACATCTTCACCTATGAATGATTCTAAATTAACGTGAATTTTTTCATGAGCAGGATTCGGATAAATTTGTAGCTCATTCAAGTCCAGATCAAAGTCAACCATACGAATTGGCGAATATCTCGAACTACCATTTTTTGCAAATTGGTGAAGGCGATAATAATTTTTACCAAAAGAAGGTCTGTCATCTATTTCATCATAAAAACTCGCACCTGCCTCATCCGTTTTGCTATCAACTTCTAACATCGGTTCAAATAAAATTCCATCTTTAGATTTTTCAATAATGAAAAAATCATTTTCGATTTCAGTATTTGTCACCCAATTTAAAGCTACGTTTCGGCCTTCTTTTTCAACATCAAAATTCAAATAATATTGATAAGGATTGATAATCAAAGTATTGTTATTTAAGTTGGCTCCTACAGTTGCACATCCAAATACTTCCACCTCTGCCAAAACTAAATATCCAGAAGTTGATCTTTGTATTCGAACATATCTTCCTTCAATCAATGGTTCAACTACAGATGGCGAACCTACATTTCCCGAAATAAATTCTTCGAAATCTGCTTCCGCTCGAGCACCCGCTAAATCACTAGATGTAAAAGGAGTGTTAGAAATCAAGACATAAATATCTGTTGTTCGATCAGCACCGTCCGTTCGATTAAAAACATTTATTTCCTCAATAGAATAGCTACCTCCCAAATCTACCTCCCACCAATTGTCACTACCAAATGTAGTTGCAGTAACCGATGATGTAGCATTGTTACCAGTAAAGAAAACTCCATTTGTATTTCCATCAACTGCTTTTTCAGCATTACCTATAATTCCTGCTGCGGTCAAAGTGCTACTTTGAGTAACGTTTTGATTTAACGCTAAATTGGTTGTAGTTGCACAACCTCCTCCGATTGGAGTTCCTGCACAATTACAAAAACCATCTTCTACATCATTTTCAGTATTCGCATTTCCATCATCACAAGTAGTCCCTGATGCAGGGCATGGCGTTCCTTCGCAAAGACAACCACCATCTTCAATATCATCAAATGTACCTGGATTGTTATCATTACAAGCAGTTCCCGCAGGCGCACAACCATTGCCATCAACACAGCCCATAACTTCAACTTCGGCAATGGATAAATAGGCAGTTCCCGCAAGTTGAATTCTGACATATCTACCAAGAGCATTGATTGGAATATCGCTTGGCAAACCGACATCACCTGAAATTAAAAAATCAGTTACCCCAGCTTGATTTAAAGTGGTATTCAAATTCGTAGAAGTAAATGGAACTTGCGAAACTAAAATATAAACATTTGAAAAAAGATTTTCACAGCAATCGGTTCGGTTCCAAAGCTTGATCGATTCAATTTCTGCAACCGCTTCCAAGTCCACTTCCCACCATGCATTGGATACCCAATTGGTAAGTGAGCAAGAATTGTCCGCCCAAAAATTCCCATTGGTATTTCCGTCAATGGCTCGACTCGCAACAGCACCAAGTTGTGTTCCAGATTGCGTAGCAGTTTTTCCAAAACTTAAATTTGAAGGCGAATTACAATTTCCTTGATCAGGCTCGATAACTGAAAAAGATTGAGTTACAGCAGACGCAGGATTGTATTGTACATTTCCTAGTTGAGTTGCTTCTATCACAACCGTTCCTTCGGTTCCATTTAGCGAAACTATATTTCCATTCATCGTTGCAGGCCCAGAAAGCACAGCATACGAAACGGGTAAACCCGAAGATGCAGATGCTGCAACTGCGAAAGGAGATGCTGTTGTTAATTTATCAGAAATCGGATCAAAAGAAATGGTTTGATCGATAGGCGTTCCTCCTCCTCCAAAACATCCCATCACTTCCACTTCTGCAATTGCTAAAAATGTAACCCCTGCCAATTGAACTCTGACGTATCTTCCAGTTCGATTGATAGGTAAAGTGGTTGGATAACTCGCCGCCGCCGCTTCATAAAAATTAGCAACGCCAGCTTGATTGATCGTTGTATTTAAATTAGTTGAGGTAAAAGGAACATCAGAAACAAACACATGATAATCACTTAAAAAATTACCACAACAATCTGATCGGTTCCAAATATTTATAGATTCAATATCGCCAACTGCTCCCAAGTCAACTTCCCACCATGAGTTAGACACCCAATTAGTTAAAGTTGTGGAATTTGCAGCCCAAAAATCTCCGTTGGTATTTCCATCATTTGCTCTACTAGCTACTGCATTTAATTGAGTGCTATGTTGAGTTGACGTTTTTCCTAAAGCTAAGTTGGTCGGATTATTACAGTTACCCGTTTGTTCGATTTCATAATCAATCACCAAGACATTTGAAATAATACTGGGGTTTCCAGCAGCGTCAATTACTGTTTGTTGAGGTAAAAATAAAGTGACATCACCTTCATTCGTAGGTGTTATCGTAAACGTATACAAATTGCCACTTCCCGATAAAAGAGAAGCTGTTCCATTTGAAACAACAAAATCATTCAATGTTAGTCCAGTTACATTTTCTGTAAAACTTGCAGTAACCACAAAATCTCCATCGACTGTATTTGAAGGAGTCGAAAGTGTAACTTCTGGTGGAGCAGAATCTCCATTGGCACTTTGAACCGTTACTTTTTTATAATCGATAAGTGTAAAAAACCTTCGATCAGAATTTAATTTAGAATAATCTGTGCCTGAAAATTCCAATACATAATCTCCTACGTTACTAAATGTAGCAGTAGTGTTATAAGCAGTCGCATCATTGAACGAAACTGTTCCTGGCCCAGAAATTAATTTCCATGTAGGATCAAAATCCTCATCATCTACTGCATCATTTTTTTCAATAGTACCAGAAAGCGAAATAACATTTCCAGAAGAAATAACATCTGTTCCTGCATCAATTAAATAACCTTTGGTCGTAGCAACATAAGGTCGTGGCACTACATCTATCGAAGAGGGAATAAATCGTCGAATCAAATCATATCGTCCTAACCAATATTCCTCTGTGTTATCATGATCTAAATCTAATTCATGAACAACTATTTTCGGCCCTCCCAATTGATTAAAACTTGCAAACCCCGTTGCAGCTGGCGACAACAAATCTTCATAACTTATAGATGCTAATGTTGGCCCTGTATATCGTCTTGCAAAATAAATAGCATCATAATATTTAACTGCTTCCATAGTTTGCAATTCATGTGCAAGTGTTCCATCCAAAGCTCGAGACCTTGCTACATAATTAATAAAACTACCTTCTCTATCATAATGCAATCCTGTCATTTGACTCAATGTCGGAGTTCCATATGTCAATAAATTTACTCGATCATCCAGTCCTGCTACATTGATTGCCAAACCTGCACCTTGGCTCACTCCCATAACAGCTACATTTTCGCCATTAAATTCTGACATGGTTTCGATATAGTCAATTGCACGTACTGCACCCAGCATTCCATATTTATAATAATTACCATCTGGATCGGTATAATTATCTGGAGAATAAGCATTTGGATCTTCCTGATCGGCAGGGACGTTATGAACACTTACAGTAAAAGCAATCATTCCACTAAACTCTGATAAAGTTTCTTCAGGAACAGTAACTGATGCATTTACACCAAAGGGTGGCATAACGATAACGGCTGGAAAAGGTCCTGCTCCATTTGGAATAGTTAGATAACCATAGACTTTTCGATTGTCAACATTATCTAATTCTATTTGATACGTAACAGTATATTGACCTATAGTGTAGACCGTTAAATTTGGATTCATAGGTACTGCAGCAAGATCCGCTTTTTTACTATTCCAAAAAGCATCAAAATCTGCTGGCTCCTCTTCGTATGGTAAAATCTCCAAAGGATTAAAAGCTGCGGTTGCTTCTTCTGTGACTCCATTTTGAGTTACCTTACAAATGACCATACTCGGCTCAGTAGAAGCATATGGTATTAATTTAGTCTGACCTGCTATAATATTAAATGAACCCGTAGAAATTTTTGGCGAAATCTCATCATATTCTAGTTCCCATTGAACTAATCCACTTACTGTAGAAGTAACTTCAAAATTCATAGAAGCTCCTGAATCATAGGTAGCTAAAACATTATCAGTCGTAATATTTATTTGGGAAAATAAAATACTGGCTGTTGCACAAAAGATAATTGTACCAATTATTTTTCTGAAAAATGTGTGCGATAAGAGAACGGATAGCATATGTATTGCTGTTTAATATTTGGAAAATTTAATATCCAAATAACCTAAAATACCATTAGGAATAATTCAATAATAAAATTTGTGAATGAATTTTTGGGAGAGGGAAATACTTTAGAAGGGATCAAAGTAAACCAAAAATAGGAATAAAATATTGGGATTTATATTATAAATGAATTTTTTTTTTTCAGATTGAAGAAAACAAGGGAAAATACGGATGCGAATTTTACCAATTACGAAGAAGTTGTAGTCCACTATTGCGCTACAGCCTCTTCGTAATTAGTTCCAAATAATTAAAAATGAGATAAATCAATATTCTTTTAAAACAACAAATTGTTTTGTAACCATTTTATTCCCCTTTACTTTTATTGCCATCAAATAAAGACCATTTTGATATGTAGCTAAATCAAATGTCTGAACCCTTTCAGAGAGCTGAACGATATTTTTTTCAAACATCAACACTCCTCTTGCATCCAATATTTGAATTGAAATATCTTCACTAATGAATGGTTCTAAATTGATTTGAATTTTTTCTTGGGCAGGATTTGGGTACACTTTTATTTCATTTAAATTCAAATCAAAGTCAACAACACGCATTGGTGAATATATCGAACTTCCATTTTTTGCAAACTGCTGAAGTCGATAATAATTTTTTCCAAAATGAGGGTCATTATCTTTTTCTTTATAAAAACTCGAACCTACATCATCCGATTTGCTATTGACTTCTAAAATCGGTTCAAACAAAATTCCATCTCTAGATTTTTCAATAATGAAAAAATCATTTTCGATTTCAGTATTTGTAACCCAATTTAATTCCACCTCTCGACCCTCCTTAGCTACATCAAAATGTAAATAATTTTGATACGGATTAATTATCAAAGTATTGTTATTAGCATTAGCGTTGACGCCTGCTGCACATCCAAATACTTCCACTTCTGCCAAAACTAAATATCCACCACTCGATCTTTGTATTCGTACATACCTACCCTCTACAGATGGTTCTATCGTAGATGGTGAACCAACTGTTCCAGAAATAAACGCTTCGTAATTTGCTTGTGCTCTTGCTGTTCCTAAATTATTAGATGTAAAAGGAGTGTTAGAAATTAAAATGTAAATGTCATTTGTTTGATTCTGACCATCCGTTCGATTAAATACATTAATGTCCTCAATAAAATAACTATCTCCTAAATCTACTTGCCACCAATTTTTATTTCCAGATTTAGTTGCCGAAACAGAAGATGCCGATGGAGGGTTAGTAAAGAAAACTCCATTTGTATTTCCATCAACGGCTTTTTCAGGATTACCTGTTATTCCTGATATTGTCAACGTACTGCCTTGAGAAACATTTTGATTCAATGCTAAATTAGTTGTAGTTGCGCAACCAGCACTAGTTGGAATTCCTATGCAATTACAAAACCCATCTTCTACATCATTTTCAGTATTAACATTTCCATCATCACATACAGTACCTAAAGTAGGACAAAGTGTTCCAGAACAATTACAATCTCCATCTTCCACATCATCATATGTAGCAGCATTGTTATCATTGCATGTTGTTCCTGCAGGAGCACACCCACTCCCGTTCACACAACCCAAAATTTCCACTTCTGCTATCGCTAAGTAGGACGTCCCTGCAAGTTGTACCCTAACGTATCTGCCCGAAGTATTAATTGAAATGTTACTTGGGAAACCTACATCACCTGAAACAAAATAATCAATTACACCTGTTTGGTTTAATGTCGTACTCAAATTAGTAGAAGTAAAAGGTGTTTCTGAAATAAAAATATGGACATCTGAAAAAAGATCATCACAGCAATCCGTTCGATTCCAAAGTCGGATCGATTCAATTTCTGCAACTACTTCTAAATCTACTTCCCACCATGGATTGGAGACCCAATTCGTTAGAGAACAAGAATTATCTGCCCAAAAATTTCCATTTGTATTTCCGTCAATAGCTCGATTCGCAACAGCATTTAATTGTGTTCCTGATTGAATTGCGACTTTTCCTATACCTAAATTTATAGGTGAGTTACAATTCCCTTGAACAACAGGTTCGGAAACAACAAAAGATTGGACTACAGGAGGCGCAGGATTGTATTGAGTATTTCCTAATTGAGTAGCTTCAATAACAACAGTACCCGCCGCTCCATTTAGTATTACTAAATTATCAATCATATTAGCTGGGCCAGAAATAACAGTATAAGAAACAGGTAATCCTGAACTTGCATCTCCATTAATATAGAATGGATTATCTGTAGTGAGTTTATCAGATATTGTTGGAAAATCAATTACTTGGTCAATTGGAGTTCCCCCCGAAGCGACACATCCCATCACTTCGACTTCAGCTAATCCTAAAAACCCTTGCCCCGCCAATTGTACTCGCACATACCGACCTTGTTGATTAATATTGATGGCTGTAGGTAAACCTGCTTGCCCTGTTTCTAAAAAACTCGTGACTCCATTCTGATTAATCGTACTATTAAGATTAGTTGATGTAAAAGGAGTGTTAGAAACAAAGACATAATAATTTTTTAAAAACTCTTCGCAACAATCCGTTCGATTCCAAACATTGATTGTTGTAATATCAGAAAGTGTTCCCAAGTCAACTTCCCACCAAGCATTAAAAGTCCAATTGGTAAGAGAAGTAGAATTAGCTCCCCAAAAGTTACCATCTGTATTTCCATCATTTGCTCTTGATGCACTACCATTTGATTGGGTACTATGTTGAGTTGAAACTTTATTAAATGCAAGATTAGTTGGAGTATTACAATCACCTACATTATTAGGTACAGAAAAAAAAGTATTTAAAATATTAGAATTTTCATTATTAAAATTCCCTGCAATATCAGTAAAGGTCTGTTGTGGTAAATATAATATTACATCACCTGATGTAGTTGGAGAAACATTGATGGTATAAGTATCATTGTTTCCTGAAAGCATAGATAATGTTCCATTGGAAATAATAAAGTCATTAAGTGAAAGGCCTGTGATGTTTTCAGAAAAATTTAATGTTACAATAAAATCTCCTTCGACAGTATTCAAAGGTGTAGATAGCGTAACACTTGGAGGAGTAGAGTCGTTATTTGAATTTCCTACTGTTACTGTAATATTATCAAATAGGGTAAAATATTTTCTTTCTGTATCAAGTACTGAATTATTTACAGCACTAAATTGAAGTACATAAGTTCCTGCTGAACTGAATGTGGCTACATTGTTATAACTATCCGAAGCACTAAAAGAAACTGTTCCAGGTCCTGAGACTTTTTCCCAATTCAATTCAAAACTAGGATCATTGACTATATTATTATTTTCAACAATTCCTGAAAGCGTGATAGTACTTCCAGATGAAGTAATATCATTTCCTGCATCAATAAAATATCCTTGAGAGGTTGATACATATGGATTAGGTATGGTATTTAATGTAGAAGGAAAAAATCTTCTAAAGAATGGATATCGCCCATTCCAAAACTCACTAGAGTGTTCGTGTCCTAATTCTAATTCATGAACTAATATTTTTGGATTACCTGCCAATTGATTAAATGTAGCCATACCCGTTGCCATTGGTGTAATTAAATCTTCATAACTCATCGCAGCCAGAACAGGTCCATCATACCTACGTGCAAAAAACATAGCATCGTAGTACCTTGTTTTATCTACCGTTAACAATTCATGAGCAAGTGTTCCATCCGCTTGTCGAGAATTATTGATATAATTAGGAAACCCTCCAGCACGATCATAATGAAGACCCGCATTTTGACTTAAAGTAGGATTACTATACGCCAAAAGGTTTACTCGATCATCTAATCCAGCTATACAGATAGATAGCCCTCCTCCTTGGCTCTCACCTACTACCGCCACATTAGCACCATCAAAATCTGACCTTGAAAAAATATAATCAATCGCTCGAACTGCTGCAAGCATTCCATATTTATAATAATTTTCATTCTCATTAGTATAATTATCTGGGGTATATGCATTTGGGTCAACTTGATCTGGAGGAACATTATGAATACTTACAGAAAAACTTAACATTCCACTATCTTCTGCCAATTGAATTTCAGGAGAGGTATTGTTAGGAACTGTTCCATATGCTGGCATCTTGATTATAGCAGGAAAGGGGCCTGTGCCATTTGGAATAGTTAAATAACCATAGACTGTTCTATTGTCAATATTGTCAAGTTCTACTCGGTAAGTTGTAGAATAAGTGTTGCTACTATAAAAAGTTAAATTTGGATTCATTGGTATAGCAGCGAGGTCAGCTCTTTTGCTAGCCCAAAAGGCATCAAAATCCGCTGGCTCTTCTACAAAAGGTAATATATCAAATGGTTGAATTGCTGCTGCTGAAACTTCAATCGCACCATTATTGATAGAGGCTTGACAAATAACTACTCCAGCCTCTGTTGCTGTGTAGGGGATATTAACCACCTCATTGGAAGATATTGGAAAAGAACCACTTGAAATAATAGGAGAAAAATTATCATATTTTAAAATCCAATCAACAGTTCCTCCTGTGGTAGAAGTTACTTCAAAATTCATAGATTCATTGATACCGTATGTTGCATCTGATTGATCGGTCGTAATTGTAATTTGGGAAAAAATAGTTTTTCCTAACAAAAGAAAAATAAAAGCAATAATTATTTTTTTACTAAAAAATAATGGGGACGTGTGATGGAACATGATAATTTAAGTTATAGTAATGTTTATTTAAAATGGGAAATAAATATTTAATAAGAATTGAAAACTCATTTAGTCTATCAAAACTGAAGTATTTTTTCAGATAAAGTATTTGGGATAGAATTTAAGTTTGATACAAACTTCTATGAAATGGTATTAGGAGTATTAAATCAAGGATAAAGAGATGAGCTAATTAGCTCACAAAATAAATAAGTTCGAACCTTCAATTTTATTTATATTCCTAATAGAAATTATTGGAAATTATTGTCTATAATTTAGTAGGAGTGATGGAGTAAACATAAAATCAAACATAAGTATAAATTTTTGATATTTGGATTATCCTAGTAACTTTTTTAATAGGTTTTGTGGAAATAAGGGAAATTACGGAGGTTAAAAAACAAATATAAAAAGAAGAGATAAGTTGTGATTTTTCTCATCTTGTGTTTTATTTTTTGAAAAAGGATTTAAAAAATATCGTCATGAAGAAATGGAAAAAACTAAGCGAACGACTTGCTTATTCAGGTTGGCGGAAAGTGATTGTTAGAAAATTTTTACTCCCCAATGGAAAAGAAGCAGAATTTGATGTTATCAAAAATCATGATTTTGTAACTATCGCTGCTTTTACAAAAAACAAAGAAGCCATCCTTGTCAATCAATTTCGAGTAGGGGCTGAACGTGAAATTATTAGTTTTCCTGAAGGTCAAATTGATGAGGGGGAATCACTAGAAACTGCATCTGCAAGAGAATTGTTAGAAGAAACTGGGTACGAAGCAGAAGAGATTATTTTTCTTAAAACATTTCACCAAGCCTATTTTACCCAAAAACAACATATCCTTTTAGCTAAAAATTGTAAAAAAGTTGCTGAACAAAATTTAGATGACCATGAATTTATAGAAGTCATCAAAATGCCCTTCGACGAATTTCGACTTTTTATAAAAAATAAAAACGATGAAAGAATTAATCACAATGTGGCTGCGGCATATTTGGCAATGGAGGAGTTGGGGTGGATTTGAATTGGACGTACGTCGAGTGAGTGAAACGAACGTACGTCCAACGTATTAAGGAACATTAGCGATGATACTTTTATCAATCACGGGATCTTTTGGGTTCAGAGGATTAATATTAAAAACCTGTTGATATTTTTCAAAATCCTCAGGCATTAAGGTTTTGAATTTTTGTGGGTTTTGAAAAAAGAAATTAATACTTGGTCCAAGCGGATTGATTTTTTCTTCGGGGATTCCGATAAATTTCGAAATAGAATCTTTTTTCCAAAGCTCCCAAGTTGCCTCTTTAATTTCAGGATAATTCTTTTTGGGAAATGACATTTGAAATGCTCTCGCAAATTCATGTAAGACCAAATTATAATACTTGTTGGATTGCTGGAATGCCAAAACGATATGTTCGGCTGAAAATAAAAAACAAGTATCCTCTTCATTTAATTCCGAACCATGCAAATAAGGATGGTCAGGAGTTGGGAATGCTTGGAGATAAATAAAGATTCTCTCGAATTTATCTAAAATAAAATCTTTACTCCCAAAGGTCAACATAATCGCATTTGCAGCTACAATTGTCTTCAAATCCAATGGAACATCGCGTTCTTCACCTCCTGTCATGGCTTTAAATCCTCTTGCTTCCAAATACATCGAAGTACGTCTTCGAAAGCGAGTTTTGTTAACAGCAGAGAGATTTTGGTAAAAAGGAAAGTATTTTAATAATAAATTTCCAAGATTTCCTGGTAGTTCAGGTGGGTGTTTTTGATACCACCACCAATCCAATTGAGGGCTAAAAACATAGGATAATGCCCCTAAAATGGCAAAAGGTATAATGAATACGGACATCCAGCTTTGTTCATCTGGAAGGATGACTGCAACAACTAGAATCATGATAATTGCCCCAGTTCCGAAAAGAAGGTATAGTTTCTTACTTAGCATGGCTCAAAAATAATTTTAATTTTTTTATTTTTTAATATCATAATGCTTGTTACTTAAAAAACAACAACATATATTTGCAATCGCTTAAAACAGCTGGCAGGTGCCTTAGCTCAGTTGGTAGAGCAATGGACTGAAAATCCATGTGTCCCTGGTTCGATTCCTGGAGGCACCACCTCAAAAAAGCAAAAGCCTTCTGCGGATTCCTGTAGAAGGTTTTGTTTTTTTACGTTATACGTACGCTTCGCTTAACCTTGGACGGACGTTCATTTCACTCACTTGACGTTTCGAAAAACGTAAACCTAAAATAGGGTCTACCCTGACAAAAGGAAAAAAGATTACAAACCAAATAATATTTTGGAAGCGAATTTGACTTCATACTGAAAAATAACATACGTTTATTTTTGTTTTGGATTATTTCGATTATGAACAAATGTGATACAGCCAGTCACTTTAATCACTTGTAGTTCTGTTCTATAAATTTTACCCATAATCCAAAATTATGACTTTCTACTGGGTTCTCTTTTTTTCTCTCTCGGCTTAGCTTGTATCAAAGGCTAAAGTCGAGCTAAGGATTAGGAAATAAATAAGATCACACAATATATTGATTTCAAAAGAAGCCATTTTCACAAAACGAAAAGAGGTTTTCAACATAATGTTAAAAACCTCTCCTAAAGTTTATCATCAAAGCGAGTTTGATCCTTCGTTAGTTTATCATCTATTTATTCCATAGAATTGAAGAGCTGTTCTTCAATATTTCATTACCTTTAGTTCCAAATTTTCTAATTCCATCACCTCTCCTGTAATTATCTGGTAATGCAAATGCTTTAGGAGGCGCCATTGTAGATTGTGGCTGAGTTGGCATCGGTCGAACTGGTTGGGTTTGAAATGGCTGCACAGGGTATGACTGAGCAAATGCAGCCTGATGAAGCGAAGGAGCATTCTCACTTGCAATCATGGCAGGCAGTTCCTCTGGCATAGTATCAAAACGATCTAATCCATATTTTTTTATCATATTGATTAATTTGTAGCCATACTTTTTATCAGTCGCATAACCACATTTTTTCAACCCATGTGCCCATCTTTTATAGTCTGTTCGAGTATACGTAAAAAGAACTTGATAACGAGCATTTGACATTAAAAAATCAGTATGATCTATATACGATTCCTCAGCATTATTATAAGCTCTAAAACAAGACTTTATAAGTTTGCCTCTTTTATAATCATCATCTTCGATATAAAAAGATGGCCCCGTCCAATGGCTTTTACATTTTATTCCAAAGTGATTATTTGCTTTTAATGCAAGTGAACCATTTCCCCAAGAAGATTCTAAAATACCTTGTGCTAAGGTAATGCTTGCTGGGATTCCACTTCGATGCATTTCTCGAATAGCAATTTTTTGATATTGTTCAATATAATTGGTTGGCTGCGCAAAATTTGTTTGAATAATTCCAAACCAAAGTACACCTGTCAACAAAATTGAAAACCATTTCCAATTGACCATAATCAACCTTTTTTAGTGTTTGAAAAATCACCAGATTAATCTAAAGGGGGAAACCAAAAATGGTAAATAGATTATTTACTTTCGAAGGGGGAGTTGAAAGTTTTACTCAAGTGATATTTTGTAGATTTAAAATCCTACAACTTATTAACTTGCAAAAACCATGGCAAACACATTAAAAAATCTATTTATAGGTTTTTTAATGAATATTTTAAAAATATAATGTGACAGCTATTTGTGATGCCTTTTTTAAGATATTTTACACAAAAAAACATAGTTTATATTTTTAACATGTGTAAGATGTTGAATATTAATTTTTTATATACATAGAAGTGAAGGAATAGATATATCCAAATAAATTACAATATTAAAAATGTAACATTTATTAAAAAAATAAGAGTTTGAATATTTTAATTTTAATGGCATTGAGTGGTACACTACTTGTAAATCAAAAATAATATAGACTCTCCGTTTTTCTTTTCCAAGAAATATCTGATGAGAAAATTCCAATTTTTATTTGGTTATTCATAGAAATGTAAACTTTGGTTTCATGAATAACTGAAAAAGAAATATTATTATTTGGTTTAAAAAAAATACATTATTTTTGTATCACTAATTTTGAGATTATTATTAGAAAAAATTTTATCCATAAACTACACTACTTTTTACTATGAGTAAGAATAATAACGGAATAAAAACTCGCTATACAGATCAAGAATTAGCAGAATTCGAAGCGATAATTGATAAAAAATTAGAAGAGGCTAGAACTCAACTTGAATATTACCTTAAGCAATTATCGGATATGGCAGACAATGCAGATGCAAAAGTGAGAGGATTAGATGATGGGCTTGGAACTGCTGAAAATGAAAGATTGAATAACATGGCTGTGAGAATGCGAAAACATGTACAACATTTAGAAAATGCTAAGTTGCGAATCAAAAATAAAGTCTATGGGATTTGTAGAGCAAGTGGGAAATTGATTTCCAAACCCAGATTATTAGCTGTTCCTCATGCTACTTTAAGTATTGAAGCGAAGCAAAAAAGATAAAAGATTAACTGCAACTATTTTCGTTTTAGAAATATGGCTTTCTCATAAAATTATTTGTACACAAATTACGTGTGCAACAAGTTGCAGTATAGAGGCTATGATAGATTTTTTTTAAAGGGCTTTCTCATAAAAACCCAATATTTTTCAAAATGGTAATTAGTTGTTCAAAGTCATCCTGAAAAAGTTCTAATTGAGCAACCTTATTTTCAACATTCATTATCCGTAATAACTCAATGACAACGGTACGTAATCCTGCCATCATTTTTGTAACAGGCTTTTTTTTGTTCTCAAATGGTCTTCACTTAAAGTGACATCCCGAATATGGTTGTTTACTTCAACAGACCAATGATTTCTGATGGCATCAAAATATTCTACCTTATTTTCTATCCCATCTGACAAGTTTGCATTTGAAATATAATAAGCAGTTTCTTCGCTATGGTCATCCGTTTTTAGAATTGTTCGATGACGTATTACTTTGAATAAACTTCGAAAATTTGTTGTTTTCCAACGTTTATCGAAGTACTCTTTACTCACATCAAAATGATAATAATGGCGTTGTTCTAATCTTCCATGACCTTTGTCAACCGTGCTATAGGTAGCTAATGGCTGGTGATTTTTAATATGCCATTTCATATCAGCTAAAAGTTCTTTTTGATTTTCTTTTAATCCAATTAAAAAGATGCCGTTGCCTTGTTCAATCATACTCGTCATCGCTGGATTTAAATGTAACGCATCCGCCGTTATCTTTTGGCTTTCCGCATTTTTTGATTCAATTAGATCTCGTAAGCAGGGCTTTTCACTTTCCTTTTTTCCATTATATCTACTCTGCCCTAATACAGAACCATCTTCGTGACGTACCAATTGGACTATCACTTCTCCTCGTTTTGAACCTTTTTCTATGCTCCCTCTAAGTTCTTTTCCATCTCCTGCAAACCATTCTTTTTCTTCCTCATCCAATTTAATTGCAAAATGCCTAAATAGTATTTCTTCAAATTTTGATAAATCTACTTTTGCCAATATTCTTGGAAGTTGGGCTCGGGATACTGCTTTTACTTGCTCTAAATCTAAATCAAGTAGGGAACATAACTTTTTATGGGTATTTACCATGCTTCGATGGATACTCGATAAATTCCCGTCTCGGTTTCTTAATAATCCTAGCATTAC
>CAKZSH010000305.1 GCA_937918905.1 uncultured Saprospiraceae bacterium | reverse complement strand
TCATATTGAAAAAGAAGCCTTCAGATGGGTAGGTTATTTATTTCCTACTCCCTAAAGAGATTTGATTGTATATAACTTTAACCTTACCTGATGATTTGGAAGAAGGAGTACTTGGGGTAGGGGAGTCGAATATTTTGGTTTTTTTTACTGCGGGTTGAAACCCGCAGCTACGTAAATCGCGATACTTGGACGTGATTGTCTTATTGGAATAGAAAAGTATGTGGAAATACCTTTCTGTAAAAAAACAGAAAGTGCATGAATATTACAGAAATATTCATGCACTTTGCTGTATTTTTCTTTAAACTCTAACTATTGCTAGTTATTCTTTACGGCAGTTACTTTATAACCAGCTTTTCGCAATAAGTTAATTACTCCTTTTGCACCTCCAAGATGACCACTTCCTACTGCAAAGAAGGTACTCTTATCTTTTGCAAAATTCCCAATCTTAGGAATCCAGTCTTCATTTCTTGAATCGAGTAGGGCAGAAGCAAAGTCAACACCACCTGATTGGTCAATCATCATTTTTTGTAATCCAGCAACATCTTGTCTTTTATAGGTAGCAACTAGATCAGCAAAAATCTTTTTTGCTTCATCCATATCATTGATAGATTCCATTAGCATTTTTGCTTGATCCTCATAGGAGATATTTCCCATCGCACCTAATTGTTCTTCAACAGTTTCCAAACCGAGTATTTCTTTTTTGGATTCACCAGCCATTTGAATGAAGGAACCTTCGTAAGATGCTGGTGGACCTTCAATAAATTTTGTAGCAAGAATTCCTGAAAGAAGTATTGGTTGCCATGACTTAAACATTTCAAGACCACCTCCAAGTGTTGCAGTCATAAACTCATCAACTTGTTTGTATTCTTCTGGAGTAACTAATTTGTCAAGGGTCATTCCATCTTTCATAGTGGCATGAGCAAACATATCCATTTGCATTTTTGGATCATCCATATCCAATTCAAGTACCACTTGATCCATTGCTGCAAAAGCATCTTTGGTCGGTTGATTCATAAAATAATCACCTTGTGCGATTAAATGAATCGTACCAAATAGGTAAGATGGTTTGATACCATTACCCTCTATTTTCCAGAGTAAGGAGTTTTCAAGTTGAGGGGCACTATTATTAGCAACGGCTTTTTGAGCAGTTTTACATGCTGTAAAACCGATAGCAATAGCAATGACGATTGCCAGACTTTTAAAAAATATTCTATTCATTTTTGATTGATTTTTAGAAATGGTTATTGTTCGATCCATTTCTTATTGAGAAAATTAAGAAATTGTGTTTCTAAATATTAGACTGTGGTCTTCCATGAAAATAACAGTCTGATTTTTCTAGGATGTCTAATTTATTGGTCTCAGAAAAGGTTTAAAACCTCGCACTTTAGTGCGATAAGTTTATTAATGGAAAAAAGTGAATATCGAACGCTGCGCTAATCATTCGAGTTCGATAGTCAAAAAATTATATAAACGACTTTAGTCGTTTGTATAATTAACCCACCTACATTCAGCAGGTGGTGGTTAAGTTTAAATAGTAGCTTTTTCTTCTGATTGTTTTACTTCTTTGTTTTCCATGATATTAATTTTTTCATCGTTACTTACTACATTAGTAACCGATTTTGAAAAAATATTACAACGAGATTTTTCTTTTCAAGAAATAACCTCCAAACTGTAATAATTTACCGACCAACGATACTAATCAATAGACATTTGAAATTAGATTTTAAAAATATTGTTGATGAATACAATGGTATTCTATATAAAATAGCGCGTTCGTATACCACGGAAGAAGCGGATTTTAAAGATTTGTATCAAGAGATGTTGATTCAATTGTGGCAATCTTTTGAGCGATTCAAAGGGGAGGCAAAAGTATCGACATGGATTTATAGGGTATCATTGAATACTGCTTTGACATTTCAGAAAAAACAGAAAAAACAATTTTCGACTAATCCAATAGATAATGTGTCTTATAAAATAGTAGAAATGAGTGGAGTAGGAGAGGAGGTTATTTTCCAAAAAGAGAAAAAGATTGAGTTACTATATAAATGTGTCAATCTACTGAAAAAAGATGATCGTGCAATCATATTGTTACATTTAGAAGAAAAGAAGTATGATGAAATTGCAGAAATTATAGGAATTACCGTCAGCCATGTAGGTGTAAAATTGATGCGGATAAAAAAACAATTATTTCAATTATTAAAGGAGCAAGGATATGGAAGAATTTGATTTGCAAGATATCTGGAAAGAATCGCACGAGCAGGCCAAGTCTTACTATCAGTCTATTGAGCCTGAGGTATTGGATATGGCTCGAAAAAAATCGAAGGGGATTCTCAATAAATTAAAACGAAATTTGATTGCAGATTCTTCAATGGGTATCGCCATGTGGGTTTTCTTTTTTTATTATTTTTGGGATCATCAATATTTTTGGTTGATGGCAGGGACATTATTAATTGTCACTATTTTATCTTCGATTCCAGCCTATAAATTTTCAAAAAAACTTAAAGCGGTACCTACCCAAAATGTTGTGAAAAGTATTCGAGGCTATCACGAAGTGTTATCTACTGAATTGAGAAAAACGAAATCAAGGATGACTATTGTTTTACCTATTTTTTTTATAGTAGGTTTGATAATGGGATTTACAGGTGCTGGTAGAGGAATTATTGAGCTGTTGCAATGGAAGATTCTAATTCCTACTATTTTGATTTCAATCTTAGCAATAATTGGATTACGATGGTTAACTTTTAAATTTCACATGTTCCATCTTTATGAAAAACCAATTGATGAATTAAAAAAATTATTGGATGATCTTTTGGAAAGGGATTGATGAATAGGAAAGATTCAAAATATTTTTCATAACACGCCTAATCTTTAATCCATAATTTTGAATCTTTTTCCTTATTGAATCTATTGAAAACTTAATCCAATTGACTCAACTCATAATTTTCGACTGAAAAATTAGAAACCAAAGCATTATTCCCATCCTTTGCTTCCAACGTAATCATACTCATAGAAGGCAACGCATCAAAATGAAATAAGAAGACTTCATCAAAAAATATTTGAGTAATTCCGTCATTTTGTCGGACGGTAATATTGTCTAGATCACCTGAGGTTGGATGATAAAAAAGTTGTTGATCTTTACTTTGATGTTGAACTCCAATGTAAGTTCCAAAATTTTTATAAATACGAATAAAAAAATGTTGCGTTCCATTTCCCCAAGTCAGCTCCGTAATAAAAGGAACATTATTGATGCCTTTGATATCAAGATCAATTTCAAAATTATTTCCAATTCCTGTAGTCGATTCAAAAAGCCGAGGGGTATCTTGCTTATCAATAAAAAGGGTTTTGTCACTTTCTGAAATATCATTGTGAGCAAATGATTGCGTACTCCAATCAGGAGCTGCTATATTTTCATTGAATAATTCATCCAGGTAATAATTTATTCGGAAACCAAAATATGGAACTGGAATCCGTTCTTGATCTCCTAAAAGTGGATCTCCCCGCATCATACTTTTCCAACTGTCATCATTAAATTGATCATTTTTATGTCGGCGATCTAATTCGCAATGTCCAAGTTCATGGAAGAGCAAAAAATCTTTTTGATCGTCAGTCAAGGCACTCCATTCTGCTTTGTCAATGACAATATGATGTTCTCCTAAAAAACAATAACCACTCGCATCATTTACAATTTTTTCAGAAAACTCAATCAACAAACCCGTATCATCAAAATTGATGTTCTTGCCACGAGCTGCTCCTTCAGCAATAAATCTTTGAACATATTCTTCAAATACAGGATCCACATCATAAGTGATCTCATTATCTTTTTTACAAGAAAAAAACGATAACGAAAGAAGCTGAACGAAAAGGAAAAAATGAATATACTTTTTCATGTGTAAAATTTATGTACTAAGAGTATGTTTAAATTTCTCTTAATTAATTTTATCCGCCAAATTTTGTTTCACACTTCATCACAAAACAATCATTATATCGCTTCGCTAGCATAACTCATGTTTTTATTCTTCGTCTGAAATAAAATTTGTCTGTCTAAAATCAATCAGAGAATTTTAAACATACTCTTAAAAGGAGCTAAATGATTTGATGTTGAATAGTGAATTAGGCGGAGCACTTATTATCGATCACAATATGACCTAATTAACTATTTAACCCATTCACTATTCAACTTTTAGTTACTTAAAAGTAACTAATTTTTTGCTTTAAAAAGTATTCTAAATTTGAAAACTAAAAGACAGGAAACTAAAAAATAAATGTTCTTTTACTAGCCCAAGGAGTTGGTCTAAAAAAAAAACGGTAACAGCCAATTAGAAAATTGGACTGTTACCTTAAGCGTGTATTAGAAATAAAAACGGTTTGAGGTATAAAACCTCAAACCCTCAAAAGTGTATAGATGAATTAGTAAAATTAATGTTTACGACCTTTGACTATGAAAAAACGAAAAATTAAAACTCACTATTTATTAACTAAAACCAGTTTACTAATTCAAATTGTTTCTACAAAAATTTTATGTTTGGTTAGTTCTTACGACAAAAATAGTTTTTGAAATCATAAAAAAAATAGAATATATTGCGAATTTGTGGAGTTTTAATTCTAATATATTTTCTATAAGTTACTGATTATCAAATCAATATGATAATAAAACAACAAATCTAAAATGCAATCAATTTTACACCTTATCGATGGATTGTCTTCAAGAGAAAAAGCTTATTTTAGAAAATCAGCACAAACACATCCTACCCATCGAGATAAGAATTATTTAAAATTATATAACTTGATTGTGAGCAATCCCAAAATGGAAGTTGCCCAATTGAAGACTAAATTAAAAGGAACCAAAATCCTAACTCATTTCACAGCAGAAATGAATTATCTGTTCGATCAGTTGATGCGCTCTTTGTTGAATTACAATCTGAATAAAAATAATACTGCTCAAATTTTAAAGTCGATTGGATATATTGAAATTTTATTATTGAAGGATAATAAACATAGGGCAAGGAAGCTTTTGAACTTTGCTAAAAAACTAGCTTACAAAAGTGAAGACTTTGCTTTGATTATAAAATTGATTGATTTGGAAGAACGGATTCTTTTTAAACAAGGGATTTTAAATTTTATAAAAAAACTAGAAGCACTTGGAGAAGAACGACAGGAGGTCACTAACAAAATTCAAAACATCAATCGACTTCGAGTACTCAAAGAAAGGGTTAGAGATTTTCAGTACTCTCATATTTTTCTCAACTATCCAGAGCAATATCCTGATATATTTTTAAATCCTTTGTTACTCGACAAAACGAATGTATTAAGTTTGACTGCTTTGGAAAATTTCTACTATACAAAAGTGGTTACTGGATATGTCACTAGAAATTATGATGATGCCGTCATTGCAAGTAAAATATATTTGGATTTTTTGGAAAAAAATAATGACTTATTTCCCAAAACAAAATTTCTTCCCGCGCTGAGTAATTATTTATTATCACTTGGAAATGTGGCGGACAAAAAACAATTTTTTAAAGTTTTAAAAAAATTGGAAGCATTAGAGTCTGATAAAACCTTACCGCAATTTTATATTAATTATATCAAATATGGACGACAACTTGATCTCGCGTATAAGTTGAAAGATGATAAATACAGCGAAAAAATTCTATTGGAAGCAAATGATTTTTTAAATAGAGATTCTCATTTGTTGGCGGAGGCTCAAAGAGATTATTTTTTTTACTACATGATAAGAGCATGTATTGATTTAAGAAAATTTGAAAAAGCGCAAGAGTTGATGACCTTGTGGTATGAATTGGGTGTTCAAGAATTTTTGATAAGTATTCGAAGATTGTGTCGAATGATAATCGTATTTGAATTGGGTTGGCTTCAGATGTTGGAATCAGAAGTGCAGACCTCTTACAAAGTTTTGAAAAAACATAAAAGATATGGTCGCTTAGAAAAAGTATGTATTAGTTGTTTTAGGAAAATTGTGAAACGACCTTTTAAGCAAAAAGATTTTTTGCAGCAATTGGAAGCGCAACTTTTAGAAATAAAAGGCAATCAAGATGAAAATAAATTATTGGAATATATTGATTTTCATGAGTGGTGTGTGAAGAAATTAGAAACAATGGTTTGATTTTATTAGTCGCAGATTTACGCTGATTTTTTATGATTTTCGAGTAACGTGATTTAGAAAAATCATAAAAAATCAGCGTAAATCTGCGGCTAATAAAACATCATATTATTCAATATGGATCTCTGCTAATTTTTCGATTTTTGGAAACTGCTGAACTACACTTTTCAAAAAATCGATATGCAATAACTTTTCTCCTTGAGTATCTGCTTTGAAGTGATAATTGGCAGATAATTTTACAACCACCACATCTCGATTAGGTTGAATGTAAATGTGTTGATTATAAATGCCAGATGCAAAAAAAGCCCCATCCGCATTTTGAGGTATCCACCATTGAAAACCATATCCTTGGTCACTATTGGACAAATCACTTTCACCAGGTTGCAAGTGCGGCCCATCAGGAGTAACGGATTGTTGAATCCAATCTTTAGGAACAATCTCTTGTCCAAACCAATCTCCTTCATGTAAATACAGCAAACCGAATTTAGCATAATCACGCAGCGTAGCATTCAATCCACCCAATGCCATTTCCATCCCATCACCATCAATGATCCATTCCGCATCATGTTCCATTCCCATCGGGTCCCAAATTTTTTCCTTCATATATTGAGTGATCGTTTTGCCTGTGACTTTTTTCAACAACATCCCCAATACTTGCGTATCAATACTTACATAATGATTATAAGTTCCAGGAGGTCGGGCATTTTTGAGTGTCATTGCAAAATCCTCAAAGGATTGGCCCAAGGCAAAATATCGACCAAAACGATTGATGTCAGAATTAAAATCTGCATAGTCTTCATTGAAGCCTACGCCAGAACTCATTTGAAGAATATCCTTAATTTTGACTTCGTTGTAACCACTTTCTTTGAGTTGAGGAAGGTACTTGGTAATTGGGTCTTGAATACTTTCAATAAGCCCATCTCGGATTGCAATACCAATCATTCCTGAAACAAATGACTTGGCCATCGACCATGAGATATGAGTAGTTTCGGGAGTGAGACCATTGTAATATTTTTCAAAGATAATGGTGTCTTTATGAATAACAAGTAGCCCTGTAGTCATCGTTCTTTCGATAAATTTTTGAGTATCATATGTCGTACCACTACTTGTAAATGACTTGGGCAGTTCGTGAGAAATATTTACGGGAAGTTGGGTAGGGGAGGAACTCTTTTCAAGTAGAGACGTTGGTATTTCGTCAGCCATATTTAGAAAATTATAAACAATATTTTCTTTATCAAAAAGAGTAATTGTTTTGTGTAATCTTTTTAATTTTTTAAAATTAAAAAGTGCAGCCACAGCTAGTACAAGAATAAGAACTCCTAGTATTTTCAAAATTTTATTTAGCATTTGAGTTAGGAAATTTTAAATTATCAATCTCTAAAGCTAGTTAAAAAATATTAATTTTAATAATGAAAAAGACAAACGCATTAAGGCTTTTAGATCAAAAAAAGATACCTTACGAAACCTTAGAATATGAATATAATGAGGAAAATTTATCCGTAAAAAAAATAGCAGGAGACAATTTTTTGAAAGTAGATAATGTATTTAAAACACTTGTAGCTAAAGGGGATAAAACTGGAATTATCGTTGCAGTTATAAGTGGGAGTGGAACACTTAATTTGAAGTCGCTTGCTAAATTTTCGAAAAATAAAAAGATAGCATTAATAGCCGTAAAAGAATTGTTGGGAATTACAGGTTATATTCGAGGTGGTTGTTCGCCGATGGGAATGAAGAAAAAATTTCCAGTTTTCCTAGACGTGAGAGCTGAAGATTTCGAGGAGATTTATGTCAATGCAGGAGTGAGAGGCCTTCTGGTAAAATTAAAAGTGGAAGATTTGTTAATTGCTACAAATGGCACTATCGCTAAGATTGCAGCAGAAAACAATTGATGATTTTAGAAAAAAACTAAGTAACTGATGTTACGCAGAGAAGTCCTTCAGACTTGTTTGCGTAACATCAGTAAGTAAGATTGAAAAATAGAGCAGGTGTGGTTTTTGATATAAAAATGTAAAAAAACAATAATATTACAAATGGTCAATCAATTCTTAAATCCTTTTTCTTTTAAAAAAATATTCACCATTACTTTTCTATTTTGGAATGTACTTTTGATGGCTCAAGTTGTTCCGCTTCCCAATGCTCATTCTCATAATGATTACAATCGCCGTCGTCCGTTGAAGGATGCATTAAAACATGGTTTTACGAGCGTGGAGGCTGATGTACTTTATATTTATGGAAAATTGTTGGTGGGGCATGATATGCCTGATAGTTATTTTCCAAGATTAAAACCTTTAAATCGACAATATTTAAAGCCACTTTATCGACATTATAAAAGAAATAAGAAAGAAATTTATAAAGGCTATGAAGGTGATTTTTATTTGTGGATTGATATAAAAATTTACCCAAATCAGGCTTACCAAGAATTAAGAGATTTGTTGTTTCCGATTAAAGATATGTTGAACTATTATGAAAATGGAAAATTTCATAAAGGAAAAGTAACCGTTATTTTATCAGGTGATCGTCCGTTTGATCTTCTGTTAAATGATACGCTTCAGTTGATGACTTTGGATGGAAGACCTGGAGATTTGGAAAAAAATTATCCTTCTCACTTAATGCCATTTATTAGTGAAAATGGAGGGAAGGTAGCAGGGGTTGAAGATTATAATCAGCTTGACGAAGCGGCCATTAAAAGAGTTTATGATTTTGTACAAGCTGCTCATCAGCAAGGGAAAAAAACAAGACTGTGGGCCACTCCAGAAGATGAACAACTTTGGTCAAAATTAGTAGAAATGGAAATGGACCTCATCAATACAGATAAACTAAATAAGCTGAAAAAGTTTCTGCTAAAAGGTCAGCAGTAGTTTTTTTTGTAGACACCGTTAAATAAACACTCCTCTCACAGCGTAGCGGGCTACAAAAATTATTTTTTATAACAATACAATTTCTTTTTTATAAAAAATCAAAACTCAACTTTCTCTCCTTCAATGAGTTACGCATTTTGAAAAAATAATTCACCAACCAAAAGTACTTTTTCACAAAAAAATAATTTTTTAAAATCAAAGTTTTGACTTAATTTAGAGCAACAACGAACAAAGCTTTTTGAATATGTAAGTGTATTGTTAATCTTAATTAAAACTATTCTAACATTCTAATTCATTGATAATCAAATGATTATCTCTAAAACATTTTACGATTAACAGCTCTTACCATTCTTTTTTAGTAACTATTTGTAACCGCCAACTTCAGTTGGCAGGTTGTTCCAAAGTAGTTGTTTCATTATTTAAATACATTGAATATTCTTTATTTTAAAACAACCTGCCAACTGAAGTTGGCGGTTACAAATTCGTGCTGAATAGTTACCTTATTTATTTTTTAATTTTTTAAAACAAGTTTGGCTATGGTAAAAAAATTGCAATGCCTCATAAAGGCATACGGGCAGGTTGTATGGCTATGGATACAACCGTTCAAATGGCGACTCGGCTATTTGTTAATTTTTACATTTTTTATTTGGTACAAAGATTTTCATATCCAAATCCAATTGGATACTGGAGGAATGACTACCTATACTGATTTTATTAAAAAGGAGCATACTCCTAAAAAACCTCTTGAATTTCAAGGAGAAAAAGAGGATCAACTTCTAGCATCAAATGAAGAAAAACTTCCTAGACCAAGTAATGGTCAACGCTCATACGTAAGGAGATTTGCTCATGTGGCAAGAGCTGAAATGGAGGAGTTCGGAATACCTGCAAGTATCACTTTAGCGCAAGGATTATTGGAAAGTCAAGCTGGAAAAAGTCCATTAGCAAAAGAAGCGAACAACCATTTTGGAATAAAATGTTTTTCCAAAAAATGTAAAAAAGGACACTGTCGAAATTTCTCGGACGATCACCACAAGGATTTTTTTAGAAAATACCCTTCGGCTTGGGAAAGCTATCGTGCGCATAGTTTGTTTTTACAAAAGGATCGATACAAACATTTATTGAATTTGGATAAAACGGATTACAGAAGTTGGGCCTTTGGTTTGAAAAAAGCAGGTTATGCGACTGATCCTAAATATCCTCAAAAATTGATACGATTAATTGAAGGATTGGAGTTGACGAAATATGATGCTTAGTTACGGTGGACGGACGTTCGCTTTGCTCACTTGACGGTGGACGGTCGCTTCGCTTGACGGTT
>CAKZSH010000304.1 GCA_937918905.1 uncultured Saprospiraceae bacterium | reverse complement strand
TTGCGGATAATTTGATATGAGATTGTGGGTATTAAGTATTGGGACTACGAACCATTCTCAATACCCAATACACATCATCCCAATACCATTTTTTAAATACAAAATCATCAATCAAATTTATCCGCAACTTGAGTTAAATAATTTACTGACTGATGTTACGCAAAAGTAAATTGATCTAGTTTCGAAAATATATTAATTACTGAACGCTGAGCCGCTGAGACATAGAGTTGGTCGAGTAACATATTGAGCACGCAGAGGATTTTTATTAAAATAAAAATGAGAAAAGATGCAGAGGTTTAAAGTATTCTTGATGATAGCCTAAAAAGCAAAAGAAGAAGGAAAAGTAAATCTTCATATAAGATATTTATTTTAAATGTAAAGCTATGTTTATCAATTGAATATGATTCTTCTTAACCGAATTAATACAGGTTGTCATTTTCGATTGATTCTTTTTTTTAAAATATGCTAAAATAATTTACATCAATATTTTAGAAAATGAAAGACAAAGGTGATATGAAAATGAGATAAATCTTTTATTGATTTTGTGTAGCCCTTCCCTTTTTGTATTTTTGCACGCCTATTTTCATCAAGCAACCTTTTTGAAAAAATCTATTCTTTCAAACTGTATTGATGAAAATAATTTCAAATTCTTACTAATCAAAAGTTTATATATGAAAATCAAGTTAACTACTAAAATTAGTTTGCTTTTATTTGCAATGGTGATTTTTTCTTCAGGGATTTTTGCCCAAAGAAAAACCTCCAATCACGGAAATAAATTTGAACAATTAGGAACAGCACTTCCAACCCCTAATGATTATCATGCTGCCGATGGTTCACCTGGATCAAACTACTGGCAACAAAGAGCGGATTACGATATTGATTGTACGCTTGATACTGAAAATCAAAGACTCGATGGGAAGGAAATGATTACCTACTATAATCAATCTCCAAATACTTTAAAATATATCTGGTTACAATTGGACGAAAATCAGCACATGGCTGAAAATGGAGCTAATCATGCTAATTCAAGTTCCATACGTAATATAATGAGTGAAGACGGTCTTGAACGATTAGAACGTTATGACGAACCCAATAAGCATGGACACAAAATTGATAAATTGGTAGGTGCCAATGGTCAAGAATTAGAATACATCATTAACAATACGATGATGAGAATTAACTTGCCTCAACCATTAAAACCTGGTGAAAAATTTTCATTTAAGTTAGACTGGCATTATTACTTAACTGATCGTGTGGACGGTCTTGGAGGTAGAGGTGGCTATGAATATTTTGAAAAAGAAGACAATTATATTTTTACGATCACTCAATGGTTTCCAAGACTGTGTGTTTATGATCCTGTAGAAGGATGGCAAAACAAACAATTTACGGGACGAGGTGAGTTTGCATTAGAGTTTGGAGATTACAAAGTTAGCATGACAGTACCTGATGACTACGTAGTTGGTTCTACAGGAGAATGTCAAAACTATGATAAGATGTTAACCTCCACTCAAAAACAAAGATGGAGACAATCTCAAAATGCAAAAGAACCTGTTGAGATTATTACTTTGGCGGAAGCGAATGCGAATGCAAAAAGCAAAAAAAGTAAGAATACAAAAACATGGATTTACCATGCAGACAATGTAAGAGATTTTGCTTGGACGGCTAGCCGAAAATTTGTTTGGGATGCATTGCCACATACTACTGAGGAAGGTAAAAAAGTAATGTGTATGAGTTATTACCCAAAAGAGTCATACCCAATTTACAGTAGATATTCTACAAAAGCAGTTGCACATACTTTAGAAGTATATTCTCGATATTCTATTCCATATCCTTATCCAGTTGCGATTTCTGTAGAGGCAGCAAACGGAATGGAGTACCCGATGATTTGCTTTAACTATGGTCGTGCAGAGGAAGATGGAACTTATACAGAACGTGCAAAGAAAGGTGCGATTTCAGTAATTATACACGAGGTAGGACATAATTATTTTCCAATGATTATCAATAGTGATGAGCGGCAATGGACTTGGATGGATGAAGGAATTAATACTTTCGTTCAGTTTTTAGCAGAGTCAGAATTTGATAATAATTATAATGGTCGTCGTGGCCCTGCCCATAAAATTACAGGTTATATGAGTTCGGATCCTAATCGTTTGGAACCTATCATGACCAATAGTGAAAACATTGTTCAGTTTGGTCCTAATGCTTATGGTAAACCTGCTACTGGTTTAAACATTCTTCGAGAAACCATTATGGGAAGAGAGCTTTTCGATATGGCATTTAAAGAGTATTGTGAACGATGGGCTTTTAAACATCCAACACCTGCTGACTTTTTCCGTACGATGGAAGATGCAAGTGGTGTAGATTTAGATTGGTTTTGGAGAGGATGGTTTTATAGTATCGAGAATGTTGATATTGCATTGGATAGTATCAACTGGTACAAAGTGGATATTAAAAATAAACCTAAAAAGGTGGATCGTGAATTTCCGCAAAGACCCGCAAGAAAACCTTTTGATGATATTTCAAAAATCAGAAATAAAGAAGCAGGGATTGATTTTAAAGTAGAACAAGATCCTAAACTAGTGGATTTCTATACGGATTACAAACCTTGGGAGTCGGAAGATTCTGTCATAGTTTATAAAGGTACTTTGTATGATGAAGCTCCAGGAAAGAAAGAAAAGAAAAAGAAATACGGCAGTAAAAATTACTACGAATTGTTTTTCAAAAATAAGGGCGGCTTACCAATGCCAATCATCATTGAATGGACATTTGAAGATGGGACCAAGGAAATCCAAAGAATTCCTGTTGAGGTGTGGAGAAAGAATGAAAATGAAGTCCGTAAGGTATTTGTAAAAAATAAAGAAGTGAAAGCAATCTCACTTGATCCTTATCGAGAGACGGCAGATGTAGATGAGTCTAACAATAAATTTCCATTGCAGGAAATGCCTTCAAGATTTAAAGTATTTAAGGATCATAATTTTCCTGATGCTGAAAATCCAATGCAGAAGGCGAAGAAGAAGAAAAAGGTGATTCGACCTTAATTCTTTTTTGCATAAAATTTTGACAAATAAAAAAGCATTTATCTTTAATTTAGATAAGTGCTTTTTTATTTGTCAAAGAACCGAAATGATAAAGAGAAAATGTAGATTGTAAAGCATACCACGGTTTCAAACCGTAACATGGATACCCTTCCAAAAAGAAAGTAAGGGACTAGGAATTAAATAATCTACCCAGATGACGAGGTTGTTTTTTTTCTTTGAGGAAATGGAAAAATTAAGGCATACCCTGCGGTACGGCTTCATTTTTTCATGAAGTCAAAGAGAAAAAGAAGCCGTCAGGTGGGGTAGATTATTTATTTCCTAGTCCCTAAATGGTTTTTATACACAGAAATTAATTCATAAAAATAAACAACTGAATGAAAAACATAAGATGTGATTATTACAAAACCAAAACGGAGAACTCGAAATTGCATAGAATCATTTAGAACCTATTAGTGCAATTGCACTAATCCCGTATCTCAACCGATAAGTACTTATACTTAGCCTGGGGATATATAGTGTAATTTAGCGGACAAGATGAAAAGCTTCTTTTTAATATATTGATTTTTGAATAAAAATTTCGTCCTGTAAGATTTAATTTCTCTATATTTGTAGCTTGATAGCATGAAAGTGTTATTTCCCCCTCATAAATTATTCCGAATACTATCAATCTAAACAAATAAACATACTCCCTAAGGAGAGAATAATTCATTTCTACCCTTTATTATCTCAAAAGCTTACCCGATTATTTGCAATAAGGTGAATCATCTTATTAGTATTTCTATTTCTTATCCGATCATATTTTACACTTCTGATTATTATTACGAAAAGAAGAGTAATCCATTTTCGAATATGACTAACTATCTCTTATTTGAAGAGTAACCATTATTTTATAACAAATTAAATACGTGAAATGAGACATTTTTATTCTCTAGTACTGATGCTGTTCTTGGCAGCCTCAGTTCAAGCACAAACGACAATTTGGTTAGGAGGAAGTACCGATTGGGAAGATCCTACCAACTGGTCGGATGGAGTTCCCTCCTCAGGAGGAACAGCAACCCTGCTGGAAATGATTTTATCCAAAATAACATCAACCCAGCAAGTTTGGCTTGGATTGACTAATAACAATAATGGAAATAATTATCCTAGAGTATAACTCCGCCTAACTTGGCGGAGTTTATTTTAGTGATTTTTAGATTTTCTAAAATCCTTTTACATGTACATAAACCGTAATAATGAGGGTTATTACTGATTTTCGAAATATTATTTTGACAAAAAAAATAATTACCTATATTTACAAAAATTTAAAATTACCTGATTAAATTCTTACACCCTTTTTATTTAATTCAGGTATTTTTTGTACTCATTTTTCTAATAAATTTACCTGGTTTATCAATTCTTTTTCTCTAAGAAACCATTTGTAATTTTAGTTCCTTCCTACTTTTATTGTAAAAGAGGAAGTCATCATTGAACTACTTGTCATATCCCAATACTATCCCAATACTATTCTAATATTTTATTTTTTAACTTATCAAATTATTGTAATGAGACAACTTTATTCTCTTTTGTTAATGCTATTATTTGCAGTATCTATAAATGGACAAACGACTACAATTTGGCTAGGGGGAAGTTCTGAATGGAATGATGCCGCTAACTGGTCGGCAGGTATTCCTACTACTGGTTTCATCGCTACGATTCCTGAAAATCCACAGGATGGAATGAGTTTTCCAATTTATGATGCGGAGCCTTTAATTGAAATTGATTACACTATCCAAATTTTTGGAGGGAGTCTTACTTTTGATGCAGTAGTCTATAATACTGGAACGCTTATTAATTCAGGAGGAGCTACTATCATTAACAATCAACGATTGATTAATGAAGGAATGGCAGAATTAAATAACAATGACGGTACCTTTATCAATAATGGTGTTGTTGATAATTATGGATTATTTACCAATGAAGGTATTTCAACCTTAACGAATACAGTTGGTGCTACTTTTAATAATTTTGGAGATATTGATAATTTCGGTCTGATTACAAATGATGGAACATTTCAAAATATAGGAAATATCACCAGTACTAGTGTTATTGTGAATAATGGTACATTAGTTAATATAGGATTTTTGAACGCTGTGTTTAGTAGTACGCTGACCAATAATAGTGAGGCTACTTTCAATAATGAAGCTGGGGCTACTTTCGAAATCAATGGTATGTTTACTAATGAAGGAGCTATTGTATCAGATGGTTCTTTCTTTATTCAAGCGGCAGCAACTACGACTAACTCTGGTTCTATCATGAGTACTGGAACATTTGATTTATCGGGATCAATTAATAATACTGGAACATTTACCAATAATAATTCAATGTTGATAAATAATTCTGGAGTATTTGAAAATAATAATGTTTTTACAAATAATGAAATACTGACACTTGCTATCTGCGGTCAACTTATTCAAAATGCTAGTAATAACATTGCTGGTACAATTATGAGTAATGGAATAGTTTATGAAATAAATGGAACAGTCGATGTGACGGATAATTTAGAGTTTGGTTCTGAGTTTACAGATTTGTCTGAAAGACAAGCACCAGAAACTAAATGTAATTCTGGACTAGAGATTTTCTTAGATGAAAATGGAAATGCTACATTAGATGCAGATGAAGTTGATGATTCTTCTTTTGGTTTTTGTGGAGCAACCTTAATCACTAAAGTATTATCCCAAAGTACTTTTACAACAGCTGACATAGGTGTACAACAAGTTACTTTAACCATTACAGATGAGTTTGAATTTTCTTCTTCATGTGATGCTACTATCGAAGTATTTCCATATGTTCCTATTGTGGTAGAAATAGAAGATGAAGATATTGATATGACTTGTCCAACTGATATTATTGTTCAAGTTGAGCCTGGGGCTGTTGCTACAACAGTTACTTGGAATGAACCTGTTCCAACTACTAATTGTCAAACAGGTAATATTGATTTAGCTATTCAACAAATTTCAGGAATGATAAGTGGAAGTATGTTTCCTATAGGAAATACACAAGTAGCGTATGAAGTTACAGACAATTGCGGAAATCAAGAGATTTGTACTTTCAATGTTACAGTAGAAGAAAATCCATCAGAGATTGTTGTCAATAATTGTCCAACAAATATAGTAATAGATGCAGCTCCTGGTGCTTCATCTGCACAGGTATCTTGGACCACTCCTACAGCAATATCAAATTGTTTTATCAATTCAGAAACCGAAGTGGTTCAATCTTCTGGACCAGCTAGTGGTTCAATCTTACCGATTGGAATTTCGCAGGTGACATATATAATAGGAGATTCATGTGGAAATTTTACTTCCTGTTTTTTCCTTGTTACTGTAAATGAAACTCCAACTTCATTTAATTTATCTAGTTGTCCAAGTGATCTTACAATCGCAGCGACGCAAGGTCAAAATTCTGCAATAGCTACTTGGGCAACGCCAACGGCTTCTACAGATTGTTACAATGGAACTATCAATGCCAATCAAGTAGTTGGGCCTGCAAATGGTTCAACATTTCCTCTTGGAACAACGACTGTTGCTTATGTTGTATCTGATGATTGTGGTAATATAGAGCTTTGTTCTTTTACTGTAACTGTAGTTTCTTGTCTAGCAGCAGGAACTGTATGTGATGATGGAAATGCAAATACAGAGAATGATGTAGAAGATGGAAATTGTAATTGCGCTGGTACATCAATAATATGTACAACTACAACTAACATCGCATTGAACGGAACAGCAACAGAATCAAGTAACCAATTTAACGCACTAGGTTCAAAAGTAATTGATGGAAATACAGATGGAAATTTTTGGGGTGGAAACTCTGTTGCTTTAACAGCATGGGAAGCACAACCTTGGATAGAAATTGATTTAGGTCAAATTTCAAATATTGAATCTTTTAAGGTTTATAATAGAACAGATTGTTGTAGTGATTTTTTAAACAATTACCATATTCTAATATCCAATGTACCCTTTACGTCAACAAGTTTGTCAGCAACATTATCACAGGCAGGGGTGGTTGATATTTATGAAAATACAGAGGCAGGAACTCCAACAATTGT
>CAKZSH010000303.1 GCA_937918905.1 uncultured Saprospiraceae bacterium | reverse complement strand
TCTCAGCTCATTTTTATTTTAATAAAAATCCTCTGCGACCTCAATAAGTTATTCGACCAACTCTGTGTCTCAGCGACTCCGCGTTCAATACTCAATATATTTTCGAAACTAGATTATTATATTTTTTGCGTAACATCAGTTACTAATTCAAGTTGCGGATAATTTGATATGAGATTGTGGGTATTAAGTATTGGGCCTACGAACCATTCTCAATACACATCACCCCAATACCATTTTTTAAATACAAAATCATCAATCAAAATTATCCGCAACTTGAGTTACTAAAAGAATGATTCACCTCAAAACTTTATTCATAAACCGTGACTTAAATTAAAAATAGAGTAGGGGAGGAGCCAATAGAATTCGAGATGAATAAGATATTTGATTCTTAAATATTCCTTTTTTAAAGGTCACCTAGTTGGGACTGTCCAATAGCATTCAACTATTTATTACTATTAACGAAGGCAATTATCCTTTATAACTCGTCCTAAAAGTCACCTAGTTGGGACTTCCTAAACTAATACATCAGCTAGAATCCTATGAATAAGGTTATATTCACCCTATAATTGACTTATAGGTCACCTAGTTGGGACAATATTGGCTAAATAGCTACTTCATTTCCATTGAATATGTCACTATATGGTGACCTTTAGCCTGAAATCATCTAAAGGTCACCTATTTGGGACTTAAATAGCTTCAAAACCGAATGACTCCTAATGATATTTGTCATTTTTAGGTGACCTTTAGCTAAAGCATGGCTAAAAGTCACCTAGTTGGGATTTTAATCCTTGATTCCTTTTATTTTCAGTTTATGATTTGTCATTATATGGTGACCTTTAGCCCAATAGAATCAATAGTTTAAATTGAAAGGTCACCTATTTGGGACTCAATGATTGGATTACAATTTTAAACGCAAGTGACTATTAAATTTTTAAAGCAGAAATACGCTTCATTCCAAATTCTTATTTAACTCAAGTTGCGTATAATTTTGATTGATGATTTTGTATTTAAAAAATAATATTGGGATGATGTGTATTAAGTATTGAGAATAGTTCGTAGTCCCAATACTTAATACCCACAATCTCAAATCAAATTATCCGCAATTTGAATTATTTATTAATTTTTATTGAAAAAAGAAAAGTAATAAAAGCTTAAATCTGTTTTAGGTTTTTTAATAGCTTTTAATTTTTTATTCTTTTATAATATTTAGAGGAAGCTGTAAGTATTGTTTTTGTTGGAAAAAATGGAATTAGGGCCACCGTGTTGGGATTAAAATTCGATTTAAAGTCCCCTTGTCGAGAATGTAAAGTCCCTTTGTTGAGATTGTAAAGTCCCTCATAAATTGATCAAAAGTTCCTATTTGATATTTTATCAGCACTAGATTGAGAAACTAAATTTACAGGAAAGGTCACAATGTTAATAACTCTTTATACTTTTAATTTTTAATTTAGGTATAAAGATATACATTTGTGGTGACCTTAAGTAATCCATAAAAAAATCACTATGTCTAACACTACTTCTACAGCTGAAAAAATACATAATCCTACCGACTTAGTTCGCTTTGATGATCGACTCGTTTATGATGCTTCTTATAAGTTATCCGCAAGAGCCATCAAAACGGTTTGTTACATCGCAGCACATTATGTAAATCCTAAAACAGAAAAGGATATTCCTCGACCCATTTTTGTTCCCTTGAGTGAATTGGCTTCAGCATTATCTGATGGTAGGGCAGGGGCAAAGAGTAATTCTTTGTATGCTAATATTTCAAGTCTTTGTGAAGAATTGGTGAATGCGAAAATTAGATTTAAAACAGATGTTCAAGTAGAAGGTCAAGATTTAGATGGATTTATTAGTTGGTGCTCGGATGCTGTACCTACCGAAAAAAATGGAGTAAAAGGAATCAGTTTTGGATTTGGTATATATATGTCTCAGTTTTTGATTGGGCTGTCGAGGTATGTTGCAGTTTATCGACCTGAATTGAATCGGTTAAATAAATCCTATTCCATTCGGTTGTTTCAAATCTTAAAAGGGATTTTTAACAAAAGAAAAAAATATAGAAAGGTTTTTAAAAAAGTGTTTAGCATTGATGAGTTGAGATACTTGATGGACTTGGGAGATAAATATGCGGCCTTTAAGATGTTCAATGATAAAGTACTAAAACCTGCTGTTGCGGAGATCAATAAAAACACAAGTATATATGTGGTGACAGTAGAAAAGATTCGGCGATCAGGTAGAAAAATTTCTCACATCGAATTTACTTTTACTGATAATAAAAAGAATGCAGGGAAAACAGTTATCACGGATTTTTCAACTTTCCAAGATTATGTACCTACCTATGATGAAATTGCAAGTTTAACTTTTGCGGAGTTACGGGCCTATAATTTGTTAAAAGATTTTCAGATAAAACCAGGAATTATTTTTAAACAAATCTTGCCTGATATTAGTGGAAGTGAGGCTGTGGGATTTGAAGATTATTTTATGATTGCCGCACTTGATTTTTTTAGAGCTTCGTCGAACAATCAGCAAACTAATCAAATTGCGGCAGCGACATTTGTGAGTTGGTGGACCAAGTTGCGATTGTTTGATACGACAAGTGATGTTTGGGTGAAAATTATGGAACGAGTTGTTGTGGAAAAAAAGGCATTGCAAAAAAATGATACTGTTGCTTATGATAATCGATTATATGCAAGAGAAATGACACATAATGAATTTAAAATATGGTGGAAAGATCAACAAGAAGTGGATCCTAATCAAACGGAATTATTTGAAGAGGAAGAGAAAAGAAATAAAGATGGATTCGATTCCATGTCGGATATTTTGAAAAAATATAAATTGGATGGGGTAGAGGTAGTGGATTAGACTTTTTCCTTTCTTCATAATTATTTA
>CAKZSH010000302.1 GCA_937918905.1 uncultured Saprospiraceae bacterium | reverse complement strand
CTTGACGAACCAGGGTTTTTAAATATTGTGAACCGTGGTTTATGGTTCGTCAAGCGAAGCGACGGTGGTTCGTTCTATGTTAAATTTTATCTAATTTTTCCTACCGTTTATATGAAGTTTTATCGGAAATCCGTTCTAAATCATATTTTTGCAATTAAAATAATGCACAACAAATGAAGAACATTTTCTTTCTCACTTTACTGTTTTCCTGTTTTTTTGTCTCTTGTCAAAAAAACCTTACGACTTCTCCTTACGAATTTGCCTTGTTGAGTGCTCATGTGTACGATGGCGAGGAGGTTGAAAAATTACCCAAACACCTTGACCCATTTTTAGATTTTGATGAAGAAAATTATAAATCAAGATTGAATATTGATTTGGGAAAAGTATGGACAATGACTGAAAATGAGGAGTGGGGAAAATTAGTTCCTTACTTGGGAGTTAAGGCTTTTTCAAGAGGTGGTTATTTTGGAAGAGCATACTACAACAAAAAAAATGACCAAATCATTATCGCTCACCGAGGTACCGATTTAGATTTTAAAATTAACGAATTAACTTCCAATCAAATATCTATCTCCTTGGACGGGGGTGACCTGATGAAGGTGCTTAAAGATATGGATGATGATTACGATATTTTAAATGGAGAAATTCCAATGCAGCAATTTGAAGCGGCGCAACATTTTATAAAAGAAGTTAAAGCGGCGTACCAAAAACAATACAATTCCGAACCAGAAATTATTCATACAGGTCATTCTCTTGGAGCAGTCTTGGCAGAACTTTGTGCAGTTAAAGATGATTCAAAAGCGATTACATTTGAAAGCCCTGGAAGTAAGCCTTTGGCGTTGCAATTAGTTGATAGTGAGGAACTTAATATTGAAAATGCAGATATTACGACCTACAATGCCGAACCTAATAAGATCAATACTTTGCATGAACATTTAGGAAAAGTAGTGCTGTTGTATGATGAAAATAAAATCCAATCTGCACATTCTGATTCTGATAAAATTATGTCATTGAAGCAACATCCGATTAATGAGTTGTTGAAAAGATTTGATGAGAAAAGTGGGAAACCAAAGTAGTTGCGTAGCTGTCGGGCTTTAGTCCGCAGTAAAATAAAATTAATATTACATCAAAAAAAAAGCGGTCAGATTTTCAATCTGACCGCTTTTTTTACTGCGGGTTGAAACCCGCAGCTACGAGAAACGGCGTAAAAACATCCTCCTTCACCTTCCTCCCAGAAATATAAAAATCAATTTTATTCTTCTTCCTTTTTGAAGAAAGATGAACTTGATTTTGCAAATGTAAAACTGTTCCTAAATTACCGTCAATGATTTCGATATGAGTAGGAAGTATTTTTTGAAAAAGCTTTTTGTAAAATAAAAAATGCGTACACCCAAGTACGATGGAACTATAATTTTTCCAATTTATTTTTCCTAATTTTTTATTTAAATAGGCTAAAACTTCAGGTTCATCCCATTTCATTTCTTCCGCAAAAATAACCAACTCTTGAAGTGGAATACTTTTTACTTTTGACTTCGCATTTAATCGAGCGATTAAGTTTTTTAATTTTTTTTCTTTCAAAGTCAATTCCGTTGCAAATAACAAAACCTTTTTTCCCTTTGATTTTTCAATGGCAGGTTTGATGGCAGGTTCCATTCCAATGATGGGAAAGTCGTAAGTTTTTCGTAAATCCTTGACCGCAGCACTTGTAGCCGTATTACAAGCAATCACTAATGCATCTACTTTTTTTTCCTTAAAAAAATCACAAACCCGAAACATCAATTTTTTGATCGTCTTTTTAGACTTGGTTCCGTAAGGAGCATTATCAGTATCGGCAAAGTAAATATATTGTTGAGGAGGAAGCACCTGCGTAGCAGTTTGTAAAACAGTCAATCCACCCACTCCAGAATCAAAAAATCCTATTTTCATATTGATGATAGTATGTGTTGTATGTGTTTAGGTGTATGTGTGTATAAGTGTATAGGTTGACGAAATAATGTTGAGTATTTTCTGCTCATTCGAATCACAATTATTCGTCAACCTATACACTTATACACACATACACCTAAACACCTAATACACATCATTTATAAATAATAAACTTGGAAGTTGTAAAATCTAAGTTATTTGAAATTCTTAAAAAATATACTCCTGTTTTTAATCTATCTAAATTTCCAATTTTAAATGAAGCAGGTAAAAATTGAGAGGCTTCATATTCACTTTCATACATCCGTTGCCCCACAGCATTAAATATTTCAATCGTATATTTTCCATATTCATTAGGAGTGAAATCTACCTCGATAAAATCATTGGTAGGATTAGGTGAAAGGTTGTTAATGTTTAACAATCCAATATTATCTCCGCCACAATATTCATTGATTAAGTTCATACTTCCTTCCAAATCCAATCGACCACCAGTTGCGGTTTTGTCAGTTTGGGCATCAATATCTTTGACTCCATCTAAAATAAATGATCGCATCAAAAGAGAACTTGCACTTGGATTATCACGAGCTACTTGAGCTAGATTTTCGCAAGGTAAACTGTATAACAATGCTATTCCGCCAGCAACATGAGGGCTTGCAGCTGAAGTCCAGCCGATAGTTTGATAGGTATTATTACCACCAGTACTTGGCGATCCTTCTCCTGGAGCAGATAAATCAACACGAGTTTTTCCAAAACCTCTTTGTATGAGATGGCTTTGATTATTTTCAGTAACCAATAATAAATGTTCACTCGAACAAATGGAAGGCATGTCCCCCAGTTCATCAATATCATAAGATTCATTGCTACATGCGGAGACATTAAGAACGCCTTCTTCTCCCAGCATATCGAAAAGTTCACACCAAGGTGTAAATAATGAATTGTCATCTATGTCCATAAAGTCACCATGCAACTGACCAAAATAATCTACTCCAAATGAGGCATTGGTAGAGACAATGAAAGCCCCTTTTTCACCATTGGTATCATTATATAATTTTCGATTTTGATAGACATATTCGTAACCTGCAATAATCTGGTCATAAGTTAATTTACTATGAACCCACATGATCTTTACATTCCAATTGACACCTGCAACTCCCATTTCATTATCACCAGTTGCTCCAATAATTCCACCGACTCGGGTACCATGAAAATCCCAATCAAAATTAACTACAACGGTATCAGATTCTTCTACGACATTCCATCCATGATAATCATCAATATATCCATTGCCATCATTATCAATTCCATCATCTTCAATTTCATTTCTATTAATCCAATGGTTGCCTACAAGGTCGGGGTGCGACCAATCGCCACTTTCCATCATAGCCACCACAATGGTATCTCCCAATGCAGTTACTCCACCCGTAGTCGTTTCCCATACGGCAGGTGCATTGATAATATCCAAATTCCATTGGTTGGTAAATTGTGGATCATTTGGCTCTCGATCTCTTTGTTGTAGTTGAAAGTTTTGTCCAGCACCTTTTACTTCAGGGTAGGTTCTGATATTTTCTAACAATGAAATTACATTAGGAATGTCCTCCTCTGATTTTAATAAAAACATATTGAGCATTTTTGAAAAATGTTCTTCTTTTTGAAAAATTACTCCTGATGCTCTTGCTTGTGTTTTTATTTTTTGGAAAAAAGAAATGGCGTCAGTTCCTTGTTCCAATTGGATGATGATCTCATTTGGAATGACTTGAATACCTTCTTTTTTTTGTTGGGAAAAAAGTGGGACTAATAATATTGTAAAAAGTATAGTTAAAAGGGATTTCATAAATTTTATTTTGTCGAAAATGTATTATGATGGGAACACGGATGACGCAGATCTTTTAACGTGTTTTCGAAAATCCGTGTTAATCCGCCGCATCTGCGTCATCCGTGTTCCCATCTCACAATTAAATTAATCTTTTAAATTTATCTCTAATTCTCTACGTGTTTTTTCAAAATATGGTGCTGCCAATAACAACCGATTTCCATACCACGAAAATAATTCACCATCTACTAATTCTATAACGGCATTCGGACAAATATCGTGTATTTCGTTAACGTGTTTCTCTTGAAATGGGAAAGGCTCCGAGGACAATAAAATCACATCTGGTTGAATAGCCGACAGTTCTTCGCGAGTGACTTGAGGATAACGTGTTTGAGATTCAAATATATTTTGAAAACCTGCAATTTGCAACATCTCATCAATAAAAGTATGTCTAGCAGCTACCATCATTGGATTATACCATATCATATAAGCGACTTTAGGACGATAATTTTGAAGTGAAATGTATTGATGAAGATGATGAAATTTTAATAAAATATGCTCAATGAGTTGTGTGGCTCGTTCTTCCTTTCCAATTATTTTTCCAATTTGCTCAATCATATCCAGCGCATCTTCAAAGGTAATAATGTCACTCATCCATACAGGATATTCTTCCGCTAATTGTTCAATTTGAGTTTGATCATTTTCTTCTTTGTTGCCAATAATAAGATCGGGTTGTAGGTTTTTTATTTTATCAAAATGATATTTTTTAGTACCTCCGATTCGAGACTTGGATTTAAATTGCGCTTGAGGGTGTACACAAAATTTAGTGATACCGACCACTTCATTTTCCAAACCTAAATAAAAAAGGAGTTCCGTTTGTGAAGGCACAAGGGAAATGATTCGTTTTGGAGAATTGGGAATTTTTATTTCCCGCTGCATTTGATCAGTAACAATTTTCATTTAATGATATATTAGATTTGCGGCGAAGGATATTTTTCTACCCTATGGATTTTATATGCCGTGCCTGAATTTGTGCCATATGGCACTATCTCTGGCACTCAAATATATATATAAATTAGAAGGATTGGCTACCGATATTTTGTCCCTCTGGGCTATCGTATGTACATAAGTAGTATTAGAAAAATTCATATTATGTAGAATTGAAAATTCTATGAGCCTCAATGAAAGTTGCCAATTTGTCTAACCCTCTTTTTAGAGTGATAGGTCCTGGTAATCTTTGAGATTGATAG
>CAKZSH010000301.1 GCA_937918905.1 uncultured Saprospiraceae bacterium | reverse complement strand
CCGATTTAGACGAGAATATTTTGTTCTCAGTTTTTATTTTAATGAAGGATAATTGTTAATACTTTGACTGAATTAAAATGAAAAATGAGGACAAAAGATTCCGTCCAAATCAGGAACTTATTATTTGACCGTTACTTAGTAGGCAGTTTTTTTATTTAAATATCTTAAGCCCATTGATCTAAGATACCTCCCATTATTGCAAAACAGAGTATCCAAAATATTGCGTTTAAGATAATATTTTTACCACTCATCTTTTGGAAAAGACTTGAGGAAACTAAAACTGGAACTACGAGTACACAGGCAGTCATTACACCATGTAAAGCTCCATGTTTAAATGTGTGAAAACTACCAAACACCATCTCGCCTGCTTCACTCACTTCTTTATGCGTTAATTCAATATTTAATTTTAAAAAGAAAGCAACAATAAAAGCCATTACTAAGGCTAAACCATAAGTTAATCCCATATTACTAGGAACCATTTCTTCTTTGGTTTTTCCTAGGGAAGAAAGCCATTGTTTTTCAAATAATGGACCGTAATAAATTGCTCCAAGGATACTTGGTACAATTGCAGCTACAGCTACAAATAGATAATTAATTTCAGGCATTTTTTGTTTGTTTTGATGAATAAAATTGGTTTCGATGTCTTGTAAATATAATACTTTTTTATTTTTTTAAAAAAATCAGTTATGGGAGTAGGAATTAAATAATCTCTTCATACGGATAGGTTATTTAATTCCTACTCCCTTAATTATTAATTGCAACTTTTTTGCCTTGTGGTATTATTATTATATTGTGTTCTAATAAAAAATCAACCATCAAACCAATGAAGTGGCAATCCATTATAGATCACATCGCAAAAAATAATGTTGCAGAAGTTTTTAAAGAATTCGAACAATTTTTTGGAGAAATAGATGATATAAAACATAACATCATCACTCTCCAAAACGGGTATAGTAAGCTCAAAGATGAAGAAAGAACAGGGACAATAGATCCCAATGAATTGAGCATAAAAAATCGCCAAATTATTAAAGGAATTTTAGAATTTGTTACTCGTTTAGAAACTCTTTCCGATCCAGAAATAGATCATAAAAAAGGAAAGATGCTTGGGGTGGGACAATTTGATAGTCCAAAGCATAGGCTCAGAAGTATTGCCCAGGAAGCGATTTTAGATAAAGATTATTTGATACTTAGTGAGCTATCCAAAAGTATGAATAGTATTTATTACAAAGCAGGAATAAAAGATTCACTTGTAGAAAATGAATTTTATGTAGTTCAGCTTTTTAATCGCTATCAACTCGAATATGATACTTTTCATCACGATACCAATCTTTTAGAATTTTTTTATAAAGAACAATGCCCGCCACCCTTTGTTCCTATTTCTGAATTTTCTCCTGAAACACCAAGTTACATTATCCGAAAGTTTATTATTGGGACAGATTTGAATAATCTTTTAGTACGAGGGATCAAGTTTTCAATTATAAAATCTTTAGAAATAAGTCTAACAATTGCGGAAGGATTAAAAGAACTCCATCGGAAAAGTATTTTTCATAACAATTTAATTCCGGAGAAAGTAATCATGGATATGTCTGGTGAAGCGCACCTGTTACCCATGAATGTTTTTGGAGATCTTCAAAGAGGAATTACTTGGAAACAATTAAAAGATTCGATCAAATTTATGAGTCCTGAGCAACTTAATGAAATTGAAACTTCCAAGGATGAAGAAGTTTTAAATTCTTTAAGTAACCAATATTCTTTAGCCTTAATTTCATTTTTTATTTTAACTGGTATTTCACTTTATGGAGGAAATGGCTTACCTGAACTTTATAAAGATCGAGTAGATGATAAAGGAAATCTAAAACAGCTTAAAGATTTTTCAGAGATCATAAAAAGTAAAATAAATCTACTGGCATTAGATGAAAATAAGACGGAAGAGATCAGTAGTAATTTGATTGAAATATTAAGGAAGTTACTTCGTATTGATGCTCAAGAACCTTTTGAAACGGTTGAAGAGGTAATTGATGAGTTAGATTTTATTCGATTACAATTAGTAAAAGCGAAACGAAAAGTTCAATCTAAAGATTTGTCCTCTGCTTATAATTCCTACAAAAGAGCAATTGTCAATGACAAAGTTTTTATTGAAGAGTTTTACAAAAATATCACAGAAGATATTACGGCTACTGAATCATTATTAAATAATGAAAACCGTGATCCTAGATTACATTATAGTCTTGAATATTTACTTAATTCTACTTCCAATTTTGAAGATTTAGATTGGATTGAAGAGGCTTCTTCCTGCTTAGTTCAAATTCAACACAACGATTTTACTATTGAAGATTATAAAGTCTTTTTTATGAAATTAATCATACGAATTTCTCAACATGATCCTGAATGGGACGAGGAAGTTAATTCAGCTTGGGAGGTGGTCGTGAATAAAGTGATGTTTGCTATTGAGAATTTATTTAAGAATAGTGGAGGGTAGATAAAGTTAATTGGTGGATTAGTTAATTAGG
>CAKZSH010000300.1 GCA_937918905.1 uncultured Saprospiraceae bacterium | reverse complement strand
AATAAATGTGAGCAATTACTTAAATGATTATTTTAATAAGGTAACATCCCCTTTTTTAATAATCTTTTCTCCACCTAAAAAAGTAGCTTCGATTAAATAAACGTAAGCTCCTTCTTGCTTTTTCTTACCTTTGAAAGAACCATTCCAGCCTTTCATAATATCATTAGATTCAAATAAAAATGCTCCCCAGCGATCAAATATTTTCAAATTGAATTCAATCACCTCTACACCATATGCCAAAAAAATATCATTGTAACCATCATCATTTGGAGAGAAAGCATTAGGAACATAAAGGTCAATATTACAATTACTGCTAATTAAAATAGAATCTGTTGCAAAACAGCCCAAGTCATTTTCTACTGTAACACTATACTCACCGTAATTTTCTACTAAAAATGACGATCCTATTGAACCGTCATGCCAGAGATAACTGTTATGATTTCCAGCAGAAATACTGATTGGAGCAAGCAGGCAAACTAAAGAGTCATTTCCCAAATCTAAATTAGGTGCTGGCAAAATATCAATAATTATTGCAGTATCAATTTGACAGTCAAATTCATCTGTAAATTGAATGTTATAAATTCCTGCATCCGATAGGGAAGTGTTTGATTTGATAAAAAGTTGTTCATCAAAATTATCACCATTTGGTAATTCCCAATAATAATTCCCAGAGGAAGAAGGGGCATTCGCAATAATTGATATTGGTGTACCTTCGCATCCACCATCTAGTATTTCTACCGTTAGGTTTTGAAGTGGAGTAGGAGAGATAATTACTTTAGTTGCATCACCCTCGGCAGATGTAAATGGATTGTTAGAATTTAAAATGCTTTCCCATGCAGGAGCAAATCCTGTGATTCTAGCCTGATTAGAAACGGTCTGAAGGTTACTAGAATTTGTAGTAGCAATAGTTGAAATCGAAAACTCAGAAGTGCCTACTGGAAGTTGCATCCCATCAATCGTTAATAAATTATAAAGTCCTGCAACTGGAATTGTTTCTACAGTTCCTCCAAAAGGGTTACTTGGCTCACCTATAATTTCTAACTCGATAGGAATCGGATCAGAAAATTGAACACCTGAAAAAGGAATCTCAGAATTATTGATAACACTAAATGTAAAAGTTATGGTATCACCTGCACATACATTGGATGAACTTACTGATTTATCAAATTGAACTGGATTCACACAACCACACGCATCTATCCCTGTATTGATATCTAAGCCTTCTCCTGAGTAGGTCGTTTCGCCTGTAACCTTATTTATTTTATAAATATCTTTTAAATAAAAAGCGGTGAGTTCACCACTTCCGTCAAAGTAAAGTGCGCCATTGGAATTAGTAGGTTCGTTGAGTGTTGCGCCTACTAACTCAACAGCACCTGTACTGAGGTTGATTTGTACAACCTTACGAGTCGAGTTATCAATGGCATAGCAAATTCCAGAAATAGGATCTACAGCAATGTCTCCAAAAGAAGGATTTCCAGAGTTGCCATTAGCATAATACTTTTCATTAGCTGAAATAATTGTGGGAGGGGAAACCGTAACATCAAGTACAACGATCCATGCATCACCACCGCCAGAAATAATCATTTTTCCATCCTTTGTAAAAGTCCCAGCCCAGTAACTACTTCCCTCCAATCCAATAGGCATACCCAAATCAGTATAGTCTCCATTTTGATCTATTCGTACAATATGCACAGTACTTTCATTTAACCCATAAAGAAAATTATCTTTTGGATTATAAGCAATACCGTTAACTGAGAAATCTAATTTTTTTATTAGGGAAAAATTATACTCAGGAGTGAAGCGGTAAAGATTATCGCCTCCTGATTCATGATGCGTAAAATAGGAATTTGCATCACAAATAAAAGGAACATTTTGAGCAACAAGTGAATGTATTGTTACAAAATAAAAAAATAATAGTAGCTTTAATGTTTTATACCAAGTCTTGGTCATCCCATTCTCTTCGAAGTTTTTTAAATTCTTTCAGTTCTAATCGATCTTCTGGAACTGTAATATTGTCTTCATCACGTTGAGGTGTAAAACCTTGTCTCCTTTCTAATTTCCTCATTTCTTTTTCCGTTTCTTTCTCTTCCCAATCTTCGCCAGCATGTTGCCAAGGCAATCCGAATACGCCAATGAAATGTGCTAAGATACCAGTCCCCCAAGCAAGGGCAGGAATTATCCAATATTGAAATGGATCCATATCCATGTGATTGTTAATGAAATATATCAAAAGCACAATTAAGCAATAAACTCCAAAGTGGATATAGAAACCCTTTTTTTGCCGAACTTTCTTTTTTGCTTTTCTATATAATTCTTTTTCTGTCATTATTTATTAATTTTGGTTCTTTGGCAAATTCTTAAATTTATTGACTCAGGAATTTGCCAAAGATTTTTATTTTTTACCATTCAATATTATACTTTTTCTTTAATTTTTGAATTTCATTATACTTAGGTTGCTTACCCATAAAGACTCTCCGTCCATCATGGTACTCTTTAAATCTTATTCCACGACTATAATAAAATTCACAAAGCTTTAGTATTTCTTTTTTTTTGCCCTCATAAAAATATTCGTACTGTGTATTTTCCAATGTGAAAACTATTCTTGAAATATTATTTTTCATGGCACGTTCATCCATATCCTCTTCACCTTCAATCATTAAATTTTTACAATAATGAATTTTTAGATCTTTTAATTCTTCAATATTATATGCCTTAATGATCGATAATTCTTTTTCACTTATGGTTATTTTTTCTGCTCCAATTTCTATCCAATCTTCGCTATCACTTTTTTGCATTAGTTTATTGGCAACTATGGTTGCAGGTAATAATAATAATTCTAAAAGTGGCTCAATTGGAATCAATCCCCATAGTATGGCTTTTCCTATTCGCTTCTTGACGTTTACAGGATGTAACTTTGGGTATATTCTTTTCAGCTTAATTGACTTCACTACTTTATTAATTTTCCATTCCGAAGTTAAATCGACTCCTTGAGTAATATCGAAAATAAGCATTTTTATTCAAAAAGTTTTCGACCAAGCGTTCCTGTCATTGCACCAAAACCTCCTATGATACCACCTAACAATGCAGTTGCACACACCATCCCAATACTTCCAATTCCTCCAAATATTTCTCCCATTTTTTGAGAAAGAAGTCCAGCATTTTCAGAGTCTATCAAAAAAGCAGTTACGCCCCAAAGTAGTAGCACCCCTAAAAATCCATAACTAAAACTGACTGCTGCATTTTCGCTAAAAATTAATCCTGTAATTCCTGCAGCAATTACAATACTCCACCAAGGAAAAAATTGATGTAAAATCCCTCCCAAAATAATGGTTACAATAATTCCTAAAATTAAATTTTTCATGTTTCGTTTTTTTGTTTCTATTTATTTCACTTTTAGGTTATTGAGTTATTTCGAATGAACAAGTTTTTTTTACAGTATTCGAAATAACTCAATAACTCAATAACCATTCAATAAGCCCCATCAATTCATTTAGAACCGTTGATACATTTCTTATCGAATGTTATTTATATTTTAAAAGTTTCTCTTCTTCTGGTTGGAAGGAAGCAGAACCTCGATGGATAGTTGGAATTCCTTTTACCGTTTCAGGTTTGATTCCATCTGGATACATTTCTTTGTAGTTGGATAATTTAAAAGGTTCCAAAACATAGCCACTCATAAAACATTCATTATAGAATTTAGAATCTTGGTCAGTAGAAATACCACCTACTTCAATTTTTGCTTTTCGAATAATATCATCAATAAGTGTACGTCGAATTTTATGCGTTTTTTCAAAAAATAAACTTGTTCGTAATTTTTTAGCATCGACAATAAATTTCAAAGTTTGTTTTTCACCAGGAACGAGTTTGCAATTCACTTCATAACCTGCAGTAACGAGGTGCTGCCCAAAAGGACCATTGATGATAAAAGTAATCGTATTGATTGCTTGTTCTTTATCTGAGACGTTTTCTAAAAGGCATGAAAATTTTAAATGTTTAGCCTTTCTAGTTTTTTTGTTTTCTTTTGTAATATAAGCTATAGATTGTTTAGTGATTTTTGGCTTTATGGTTTTTAAAAGTTCTTTATCATCATAAGTTTGATTGACTTTGATACCTGACTTTTCAAACCCTTTTCCAAGTTCAAGCAATTCACCATAAGTTTTTTCCTCTAAATCATATCCAAAATATTCACGTTGACGCATGATGGTGTAGTTGATAAGGAAAGCCTCATCATTTGACACCTCAGCATCGGTAATAAATTGGGCGTAATCTGCTTCATAGTAATCCGCATAGAATTGTTTATCTAAAATGGAATGTTCACAAGAGCTAAAAAAAACAAGGCTTAAAAAAATTAGGAAAAGTTGTTTCATTATTTAATTTGAATTTGGAAAATGAAGAATAAAATTGCTTTGCAAAGTATTAATTTTTTGGGAAAAAACTATTCAATCAAAATCAAAATCAAAATGACAATGAAAAAAATGAGTTGGATGAATCTCTGGTTTTCGGGTTTTGATTGAATTTTTGATTTTGATTTTGATTGAATTGCTTACTTTTGCGCTCATGCAAATAGAAGAAAATAAATCACTAAAAACACTCAATACATTTGGCATCGATGCCAAAGCAGAATACTTTGCTACCATTCGATCTGTCCAAGATTTACAAAATATAATTTCCCAAAATCAAAAACCAATTTTTATTTTAGGAGGAGGAAGTAATCTTTTATTGACTCAAAATGTAAAAGGATTAGTTATTCATAATTCTATTTTAGGGAAAAAAATTGAACGTGATTTCCAACATTGTGTATACGTATCGGCAGGTGCTGGAGAGAACTGGCATGAATTTGTGCTTTGGAGTATCAAAAAAAAATTAGGTGGAATTGAAAATTTATCATTGATACCAGGAAGGGTAGGTGCATCTCCTATTCAAAATATCGGAGCATATGGAGTGGAACTCAAAGATGTTTTTCACCAACTAGAAGCAGTTGAATTAGCGACTGGTAAGGTGCATGTTTTTAGAAAAAAAGATTGTGACTTCGGTTATCGTGAAAGTGTTTTTAAACAAAAGTTGAAAGGAAAATTTTGCATTACCAAAGTGTACTTTAAATTATCAAAGCGTCCTCGATTAAATTTAAAATATGGAACCATCCAACAAACTTTGGAAGATCAAAAAATTAAAAAACCTACCATCAAAGATGTCTCCAATGCTGTTATTAAAATTCGCTCTTCTAAACTTCCCGATCCTGCTAAACTAGGCAACTCGGGTAGTTTTTTTAAAAATCCAGAAATCTCAAAAACTCATTTTAACAAACTCAAAAAAGCGTTTCCAAATATTGTTTTTTACCCATTGGAAAATGGAAAAATTAAAGTCCCCGCAGGTTGGTTAATTGAACAATGTGGCTGGAAAGGAAAACGAGTAGGCAATACTGGAAGCCATGCTAAACAGGCCTTGGTCTTGGTAAATTATGGAAATGCTACTGGTAAGGAAGTGAAAAAATTGGCAGGTAAAATTATTAAATCTGTGGAGAAGAAATTTGGGATAAAGTTAAAAGCGGAGGTGAATGTTATTTAGTGGCTGGTGATTGGTAACTCGTGATTGGTACGAATCACGAGTTACTAATCACCAATCACTAATTCTTCTTTCCTTCCTCAGGCATTACCAAAGGATTTTTACGATCAATTTTTTTAATTTTTCTACTTGATTTAAAAGGAATATAACGTTGTGGTCTTTGTTGTAAATCAGTCATCAGAATGTTTGTACTTTTTGCAGCTTGTTTGATTTCATCATAAAGCGCATCATCATGGACAATTTTTCCTAAAGAACCTTGTCCACTATTTATTTTTTCCAAAAGCGTATTCAAACTATTAATTGTTCCTTCAGCTTTATTCATGGTCTCCGTCAATTTTGCAATTGCAGCTTTAGCATCAGCCATGGTTTGTTCCGTATTATTAGAAATACCTTCAAAATCTACCTTACTCATTTTTCCAGTAAAAGAATTCGTATTCCCCAAAATAGATTTAATTTGTTCTTCATCAATACTTGCAGTTAAATTATTGACATTTTTTAAGATGTCATCCACCTTTCCATTTTGGCGTAATTGTTTATTCACTAAGTTAGTAGTCGTCCTCATATTTGCCATGGTTGCTTGAAGATCACTAATTGTTTTTCCAATAGCATTATTAGGATCATTAACTATATCGTTGAGCCCATTTGTTACTGTTTTTAAACCTTCAGAAACTTCCCCCATGTATATTCTAAGCTCCTCAGGTGTCATAATTGAATTTGGAATAGATTTGTAGACCCCAGTTAAATTATCACCACTTACGGCACAGTCAGCGGCTACACATTGTTGATTAAAAACCAATGCGATGGATTTGTCACCCATGATAGTTTGCCGTATTTCAGCTACTGTATTTTTTGGGATTCTAAAATCTTTCCGTACTTCGATTTCAACCACTACTTTCTGTTGTTTAGCATCTGGTTTTGGAAAAATATCAGTTATGGTTCCGACTTGAAAACCTTGATATAAAACAGGTGATGAAGTTTGCATACCTCCAATATCATCATATTCCGCGTAGAAAAATTGTTGGGAAGAGAGTAGGTTTTGACCTTTTATAAATTTATATCCCCAAATGGAGATAGCAATTACGATTACAGTTAATATTCCAGTTCGTGTTTCTCTAGACATATTCGAGGTTTTTGTTTCTTTAAACGGTAAAAAAATTAAATGGTTTGAAAAGTGGGAATGTTTTACGGTTTACGTTGGACGTTTTAGGGTTTTTGAAAACCGTAAAACAATTAACGCAATTTTATTTTATTTCCCCCTTGATAAGCCACTACAAAAGCATCTTTAAAGCCAATGGATCGTAACTTTTTTTGTGCTTGTTTGGCTTCTTTCAAGGATTTGAAATTGCCCGCAAGGTACTTGAAATTTCCATTTTCTTTCTTGATTTCAATAGGAAATTTGATTTTACTCCATTTCTTAGAAGTGGTTTTTAATCGACTTGATGCTGATGCTAATTGTACCTTAAATTGGACTTGATTGGATTTGGATTTTTTTATAGAAGATTGGTAGGATGTTTTCTCCTTTTCTTTGGATTGAGGCATCGGTTGTACTTTGCCTTGAGTGGTTGATTTTATTTTATCGGATTGGATTGGAGATTGACTTTTAGTAGGAAGCGCAGGCGGTAGTGTGGTATTGTCTAACTCCATTTCTTTTTTGTAGGATTGAAATGCTTGGAAAATTGCAAATGCCAAATCATCTTGTCCTTTACTGGTACGCATAAATTTCTCTTCCTTCTTGTTGGTCAAATAACCAGTTTCAATCAAAACACTTGGCATCGCTGTTTCTCTCAAAACTAAAAATCCAGCTTGTTTAACTCCTCTACTTTTTCGCCCTGCGATATACTTAAAATTGTGTTCTACCTTTTCTGCAAATGCAATACTTTGTTCCAAAAATGCATTTTGAACCATTGCTAAAATAATATGTCCTTCAGGTGATTCAGGATCAAAGCCATGATAATTTTGTTCGTAATCTTTTTCCAAAAGAATAGCTTCATTTTCCCTTTTAGCGACAGCTAGATTTTCATCAGCATCATGCAACCCCATGATATAAGTTTCCGTACCTCGTACAAGATGTTTTTGAGAACCGATTGCATTGCAATGAATGGAAATAAATAAATCAGCTTTATTCTTATTGGCGATTTTTGCACGAGTATGCAAGGGGACAAATACATCTCTTTCTCTAGTATAAATTACTTTAACTTTAGGATATTTGTTTTTGATATAATTCCCTAATTTTTTTGAGATGTTGAGCGCAATATGTTTCTCTTTGGAATGAATACCTGAGCAACCATGATCGTGACCACCATGGCCGGGGTCGATCACAACGGTTCGAAGTTGATAATCTAATTTTGGGAAATGGTCGAGTTGGTTATCTTTGCTCCAATTTTCATCAAATTCGATGTTAATTTCATTAACAAGTATTAAATCATCAGAATAACAATGGTTAAAGTGGGTTAAAGAGCTAGATAAAAAGAGAAAAACCAACGTTGTTAGAGGTGTAAATAGCCGCATAATGTTTCAAAGTATTTTTTGAAAAAGGTGTGTTTAAAGTTTGTGGCTAGGTTTTGTTTTCAAAGTAACTACCAAATTTATTTGGTAGGTTGTGTTTTTTTCGATTTTATAATCAGCCAAATAAATTTAACGATTAAATAGTATTTTATAAAGTTCAGTATAGTTTTTTAGAATGACAAGAAAAAAGAGATAAACCTTTGGGAAGAAGGGAACAAGGATTTAGGATGTAAGAATTAAGAAGTTTGACGAATAATGTTGATACTTATATTCACAAATTTTTGACAAACTTCTTAAATCCTACATCGTAAATCCTTGTTCCCTTCTTCCCTCAGATTTCAATATGAAAAAAATCTTCAACATATTATCCATTTTTTTCCTTAGTATTTCTAGCATTATTGCTCAGGAAACGCCCACTTCGCCTATAAATACTCCTCCAAATGATACGATTCCTTCCAATATCGATTCTTTAATGCGAACATTGGATAGTCCAAATGATTCAAATTCTGCTCCAACACCATCTCCCAACAGCATAAAAGTAGATATTTCACCTGATTCTCCTGATGAACCTGTAAATTATGATGCTGTAGATTCAATGAATTATGATATAAAGAACAAAAAGGTATACCTCTACGGCGAAGCGGTGGTCACACAAAATACTTTAAAATTAACGGCAGAACGAATAATCATTGATTTTGGAAATAATATCGTAACTGCTGAAGGGTTTGATGATTCATTAAGAGGTAGGATTGGAAATCCTTTATTTGAAGATGGAGAGCAGAATTTCACTTCAAAAAAAATGAAGTACAATATCAAAACTAAAAAAGGAATAGTTTACGATGCTGTTACCCAAGAAGGTGATTTGTACATTCATGGAAGTAAATCTAAAATATTTCAAGGTGTTAAAAGCAGCCCAAAGGACTCTATTCCCGATAATATAATTTATAATCGAAATAGCATCTTTACTACTTGTAATCATCCCGAACCTCACTTTGGAATACGAGCTAGAAAATTAAAAATGATTCCCGATAAAGTAGCCGTAATTGGGCCTGCAAATATCGAATTAGGAGGAATCCCTACGCCATTGGCTTTACCATTTGGTTTTTTTCCTTTAAAGCAAGGTGCACGTACAGGTTTGATTTTTCCGAGAGATTATGAATACTCGCAAGAGTGGGGATTTGGTTTGAGAAATGTAGGTTGGTATTTTCCCATCAACGATCATTGGGATACCAAAGTGTTGGCTGATTTTTATTTTAAAGGAACTTGGGGACTTTCTTTTGATACTCGATATAAATACCGTTATAAAAATTCAGGTAGCTTTAATTTAGCTTTTTCGGATCGAGTACGAGAGCAGTCGGATGCAAGTGACTTGAGAGAACGATCTTTGAGTTTGAGATGGTCGCATAGTCAGGATCGGGCAGCACATCCCAATCGCTCATTTAGCGCAAGTGTAAATGTCCAAACGAATGGTTTTCAAAGTCGAAACTTTAATGATGCAAATAGTGTGTTAGATAACTCGTTGAGTTCGAATATTAATTATCGGCAAAGCTTTCCAGGGCGACCATTTAACTTAACGGCAAGTATGAGCCACTCGCAAAATACAAGATCGAATAAAGTGACTTTTAATTTGCCAACTGTTGGGCTGAGTATGAATCGAATTTATCCATTTAAAAAGAAAGATAGGATAGGAGATGAAAAATGGTTTGAAAAGATTTCTTTTAAATATGATATGGATGCGCAAAATAGATTGGAAACAACCGATACGACTTTGTTTACAAAAGAGACTCTTGAAAGTGCGCAGTATGGGATGCGACATAAGATGAGTTCTGATATGAATTTTAAAATATTTAAGTTTATCAATGTTTCTCCTAACATTAATTTTACGGACGTATGGTATGGCGATGAAATAGAGCGATTTTATGAAGCTGAAATTGATACTACACAAACTATTTTGAGAAATGCAGATGGTTCCGTCTTTGGAGTACAGATTGATACGGTTTCTTATGGAAGTGTGGAAGAAAATAAAAAGGCAGGATTCACACGATATTTTCAAGTGAATACTGGAGTGAATTTAAATACAACTCGATATTTTACAAAATTATTTAAAAAAGGATTTATTCGAGGAATTCGTCATGTAGCCAAACCTCGTGTTGGGTTTTCCTACACTCCTGATTATACTGCACCGAGTTTAGGTTATTTTAAAAATGTAATTGAACCCATAACTCCGCTGAATGAAACTGCTGATACGAGTCGTTATTCCATTTTTTCAAATGGAGTATACGGAAGTCCAAGTCAAGGAGGAAAACAGATGAGTTTGACCTACGGAGTGCGAAATAATTTTGAAGCTAAATATTGGTCAAGGAAAGATTCTACGGCTAAAAAAGTTAAGCTATTTGATAATATTGATGTGAGTGGAGATTATAATTTTGCAAGAGATTCATTAAAGTGGAGTGACATTCGAGTTGGTGGAAACACTAGGTTTTTTGATGGGATGACCAATGTAATAGTCAACGCACGTTGGAGCCCGTATGCCTTGAATAGTGATCGAGATGTAATCAATGAGTTCCAATGGAATACGAATAAAAAGCCTTTACGATTTGTAAATGCTACAATGAGAACGAGTACTAATTTTACCATCAAACAATTGCGTGAATTGTTTACTGGAAAAAAAGGAAAGCAAAGTAATTCTAATGCCCAAAATAGGTCAACGGCTCCAAGAACGGATAGACCCTTTGACCCTGAAAACCCAGTACCTGAAGATGGGCAGCAATTTGGGAATAGAAACGAACCTGATCTGCCCAACGGATTTATGGATTTATTTGATAGTTTTAGAATCAGTTATAATTTGAATTTTTCGTTTGAACCTTCAAGGTTTACGGGTAATGATACCTTGGTAGTTTCTCAACATATTATCGAGACTCGTGGAAGTTTTGATCTGACTGAAAATTGGAGGGTGACTGTTGGACGGGTAGGTTATGATTTTAAAAATAAAAAAGTAACGTTCCCTGATTTTTCCTTTTATCGAGATTTGCATTGTTGGGAAATGGGGATGAGCTGGCAACCTGAACGTACAGTTTATAGTTTTTTCCTTAGGGTAAAACCTTCTTCGCTGGACTTTATAGAATTGCCTTATAAAAAGAATAATGTGGATGGTAGGTTTGGAGGGTTTTGAATATCGAATATCGAACAAGGAACAAGGAATTTCGAAGTTTGACGAACTAATTTTGAAAAGTGCAACTCACAAGTTATTCGTCAAACTTCGACATTCCTTGTTCCTTGTTCCTTGTTCGATATTCTAAAGAGATCCAACCGCAATCAATCCAATCGCAGCAACAGCTAACAATACTCCTACAATATTTGCTTTTGATAATTTTTCATTAAAAAATATCAAGGCAATGATTGCTGATAAAATAATTATTGTAATATTATTAAAAGGAAAAAAAGTAGATCCTTCCCAGCCTTCACTAATCGCTACCAAAATCAAATAGATCGAAAAGAAATTTGGAACACCTAAAACGATTCCAGCTAAAATATTTTTAAAAGAAAAATGTAATTTTCCTAACAATAACCCTACAATTACCGCACTCAATCCAATTGACCCTGCAATTCCAAAAAGTGTAGCTGTAAATTTTAATCCTCCATTTCCTTCTAAAAAAGTCATTTGGACATATTGTAAAGTAGATTCGATACACGTCGAAATGAGTAAAACTATGATGGGTAAAAAAAGCATCCACTTGGGAAGTTTTTTTATTTTTTCATATTCTTCTTCTTGTGGTTGGTTGGTCAAATAAATGGCAACGACACCTGATAACAAACCTGCTATTTTCCATGCATTTACAGATTCGGAATACATCCAAATTGCAATTGGAACGACTAAAATGAGCGACATCTTTTGCATGATGGTCGTAATGGTCACTCCAAATTTTTGAAAAGTATAAGCCGTAATATTAAAACCACTAATAAAAATAAAACCTAAAAATAGAGCAAAGGGAAACCAATTATTTTGGTAGACATTTGATTCGATGGGAAACTCTCCAAGTGTCAAAGTAGCCATCACTACACATACAAAATAATTCACCACAATTGCTTGAAGCGTGTTGACTCCGTATTTAGGAAACATTTTAAAAATAAAACCAATAACGGTATTGGTTAAAATACAGAAGATAAGTGTTTGCATAGTTGATGAGGATTTCGGTCACCTATCATTTAATTCATCTTAACAGGTGATTAACAATCATTGGATACTTATTAACAAAGGAATCAAAAAAAATATTGAAATTTGTTGGAGCGCGAAATTAGCAAGAAAATAGTTATTAGGTTATTGGTTAATGAGTTATTTCGAATAATATTATTGGATGATTTATATTGGTTTTGAGAATGGTTCGTAGTCGTAATACTTAATACACATTATCTCAAATCAGATTATCCGCAACTTCAATTATTGGTTCAAGGTGAATTGATGTGGTTTGTTCAAATAGTTATTAACTAATGTTACGCACAAAATGTATTGATTATTGAACGCTGAGTCGCTGAGACACAGCGTTCAATAATCAATATGTTTTCGAAACTAGATCAACATATT
>CAKZSH010000299.1 GCA_937918905.1 uncultured Saprospiraceae bacterium | reverse complement strand
AAGTCAGGGACGATTAAGGAGAAACAAAGTGCCATACTTTCATTGGGTGATTTTAAAAGTGAAGGTGCAATTCATACCTTGACAAAGTTGATGTTTGATTTGCGTAACAATAAACTTCCGAAGGAGGTGCATTTGGATTTGTTGGAAGTGGTGGAAGGTAAAGACGCAGTCAAGTTAAAAGAACAATTGGAAAAGTTTAATGCTGCTAAAGATGAAAATGACCTTTTTGCTCAATTTAAAGAAACCTTGTATGGTGGAGATAGAAGGAAAGGTAATGATGTTTTTTATGGGCATGATGGTGCTCAATGTACTCGTTGTCATGCAGTTTGGGAGTATGGTGGGAATGCAGGGCCTACTTTGGATGGTGTGGCTTCAAGGCTTTCACAGGAGCAATTATTGTTGTCATTGATTGATCCTAGTGCTGAGTATGCTTTGGGATATGAAATTGCGTATGTGACCTTAAAGGATGGAAATACGGTGACGGGTGTCGTGACCGAGCGAAATAAAAATATTTTAAAATTAAAATTAGGCAAAGAAGATATTCGTACGATTCAACAAAGCGAGATTGAAAAAAGTGAAAGTTTGCCTTCAAGTATGTTGCCGATGAAGGATGTTTTGACAAAAAGAGAGCTTCGGGATTTGATGGCGTTTCTAAAAGAATTGAAAAAACACGACAACTAGTTTTATTAACTGTGAACTGATAACTGTGAACTGTGAACCATTAATTTAACTCAAAATTATTGGTTCACAGTTCACCGTTATCAGTTCAGAGTTCAACAATGATTCCTTGGTTCGCTGGAATTTTTCCATTACAAACATCATCATATATTTTTTCCAAACCAGCTAGGCCATCAATCCTATTGAAGTCTAACCATTTTTGACAACTGGCAGCAGTTTCCATAATGAATTTGGAAGTACGTTGTTGCAAACCTTCTAGTCCCCATTCCTTTGCTCGCATTTGCATATGACTTGGTGCAAAGAAGAACTCACTTCTTTCGGCCAATGTTTTATCTTGACCTCCTTTTTCCCAATGCGTTAATCCTACATTGATACAGTATTTTCTATTGTCTCCTAAGTGTTGATATAATGATTTTAGCACTTGAATATTTCCCGACATATCAACCATTACCGTAGGAATAGATGCATCAATTTCGGAAAGATTATCGTAGGTCATCGTTTTATCATAAAGGTCAAGTCCTTTTACAAAATCAACATTTCGATCAGAAGTTATTCCAATTGTTTTCGGTGCATCTTTATCTCCCTTTAATGCGTAGCCAAGTCCAACACTAGTTTTACTGGAAGCACTAATTACAATGACTTGCTCTGCACCAAACCAATCTTTTACTTTTAAGGCATCCCAAAGGCAAAATGAAGTCATATGCAATGGCCATAGCAACATTCGTAAATTGTCCATTGAAGAATTGTAATTAGGTTCTGCCTTTACACGAGTGTAACCATTATATCCAGCAGGTAATTTGCTTCGATGTTCTGCGCCATCAATAAATCTTGTAGGTGAAATTTTTACAGGTTTCATTTTCAAATAATCAGAAGGGGAGAAGTAGCCAAATAGACGATCTCCAACTGGAACATCTGCTACATTTGATTCTACAACATCAGCAAATCCCCAAACAGGAATGACTCCCCATTCTTCTGCGTCTTCTCCTATTGCTGGGAAAAATTGCCAGTATCCTAACATGAACCCTGCTACCGCATAAGTAATATTATTAGCAGTAAATGCAAAGCGATCAATTTTTAATAAAATTTCGTCATCAGCAATATTTAGGTCATCTTGATTAGATGCTATCAATCGTTTATTGGAGAAATTTATTTTATGAGTTTGAAATTGTTTCATGATTTTTATATTTTATAACAATTGTTTTACAAAATTATTTTATCCTAATTCCGCCATGAATTGTTGAAGTTTCATCATGGCAGGCATAGCATTATCTTTAAACTTTTTTAGAATAGCTCTTTTCTCAACGTCATCTCTTGGAACAGAAGCGACCAATTGACTAAAGCCATCCAAACGATTATCCAATAGCCATTTTTTTATTCCTTTCTCTTGAGACCAATTGAATTGATTCATCATAAAAACTGCAAACATTCGAATCCAATCGGTATCATGATTCGGCAAAGGCACCACTTGACATAATTCATTTTTCTTTTTTTCATTATCATAGGCGGCTTCGATATGTGCAATAAATGCAGCACTAAAAACAGGTTGGTAGGAGCGAACTGTTTGAGGTGTAATTAGATCACCTTGGAAGATGGGTTTAATTTCTAAATTGGTAATTGCACTTGCCGAACAATCCACATGCATGATATTTTCATTGGTCGGAATACTTCCCTGATTAAGAATGATTTTATCTTTTTCAATTTTTTCTACTCGTCCCATTCGTACGACATTTTTAACCTTACGAAGTTCTTCTAATTCCATTTGACTAATGGTTGCACCATGAAACATTGTAGGTGTAACATTTTTGTCGAGTCGAGTTAGAACATTTTTTTCTTCCAGCAATTCAAATAAATGAGGAATAGAATTTGCCTCAACAAGTGCTTCAAATTGTCCTGCTTGAGCAGTCATTACCGTTTCAAAAAACTCCATGGTCGGTTGTGTAATTATTCGATCTATCATCCAAGCATCCCTTGACATGATCCAAGTGATTTTATCAGGATCAACTTTATTTTCCAATAGCCAAAGGCATGCATCGATCCCCGTTTTTCCTCCTCCAATAATGACAAAACCTTCAGGTGGAGTTGTGATTTTTGGCAAATCGTTGAGTGGCATAAATTGGATTTCATCGGCTACCGTAAAGTTAGGAGTATGTGTGGAGGGAACGGTTGTTTTTAAGTAAGTACAGTCCACCGTTTTTTTATTGACCTTGACTTCATAGTTTTCACCAGTCATCATGGATTGGAATTTTCCATCACCTTTATATTCGCACATCGGAAAATATTCGACACGACCAGTTGGTAAAAATTGATGACGCATGACTTCATCAAAATAGGCACTCACTTCTGCTCCAGAAGCCAAATCATTTAATCCTTTATTCAATCCTACTTTGTCTTTAACCCCTTTGCTCAATTCTCTCGAACTCACTCCATAAAATGCTGAAGGTTGGTGAAGAGTAACAAAAGGGTAGGCAACATTCCAATGCCCACCTGGCTTATGGAATTTGTCAACTATAATTATTTTTGAATCTGTTTCGGTAAGAATAATATCTGCGAATGCCATTCCAACTGCTCCACTTCCTACAATGAGATAATCCGTTTCTAGCATGGTATGAAGGTTTTTGTTTAAAAGTTTTATTAGAGTTTCTTGTAAGCAAAGAAACAAATTTTCAACTTCTTTTCGCTAGAACTGGTTTAATGAATTGGTGTAGGGAGGTTTGATTTTAGGTGGGTTATTTATTTCCTGCTCCCTAATTTCCCATCTGATTTATAATCGCGTTAAATGGTTTTTCGAAATCTTTTATTTCATCATTTCTCATGATCGCCCATAAATTTTTTAAATGATTAGCAAGGTATTCATATTCAGTTCCTTTTAAAAAATCACTTGTAGTCAGGTATAAAAAAAACATGGTGAGTGTAGCATTTTGATTCTTTTCATAACCTTTTGATTCTTTAAAAAATTGATAAAGTAATTGATAGAAGGAACCTTCGATTGACCATTTTTCAAGTTTATGATTTTTAGTCATTAGATTTTCAAGGTGGTAGGCAGAATTGCGAGTAAAGTTTTTGATACAATATTCGTTCAGCCTCAATAGAGGAGCATCACCAAATAAAGTAGTCAGGCTCTTCATGTTTTGTTGGGAATAATTAATTTCGGTGAGTTGTGATTTTACATTATCCACATGCGATGAAATATCAAAAATAATATTTTTAGCTTTTGGAAGAAAAGTATGTTTGGCAATCAAACAAGAAACTATTATTGCAGCATGATCTTTATTGGTAATAGTAGGTTCTTTAATTTCGATTGAAAGTTTGGAGGCTTCTAATTCATCTTCCAATGAAACGGCAGCTTCAATATTCCATTCTTTTAAAATCTTTTGGCATTCAATAATTACTTGGTTTTTATTTTCTTCTTTTTGTGGTTGTTGATTACAACTACCAAAGAAAAAAATTAAAAGAACTATTGAAATAGCGTGTTTCATTTAAAAATATTTCATACTTGTTTTAAAATAACAATATATTTACAAAGGAATGTTTCCATGCTTTTTCTTAGGCAATTTTACCACTTTGTTTTCCAACATTGCAAATGACTTAATCAATTTTCTTCTAGTGTTTTTCGGTAAAATAACCTCATCAATAAAACCTCTTCGAGCTGCTCGATAAGGATTTGCAAACTTGTCAGCATATTCCGCTTCTTTTTCTGCTAATTTTGCTTCAGGGTCATCTGCCGCTTTTATTTCTTTTCGGAAAATAATTTCACTCGCGCCCTTTGCACCCATCACCGCAATTTCTGCATTTGGAAAAGCAAAATTCATATCGGCTCCGATGTGTTTTGAATTCATCACATCGTAAGCACCACCGTACGCTTTTCGAGTGATAACTGAAATACGAGGAACAGTCGCTTCACTTAAAGCATACAACAATTTTGCACCATTGGTAATAATTCCATTCCACTCTTGATTGGTTCCAGGAAGGAACCCAGGAACATCAACAAGCACTAATAATGGAATATTAAAACAATCACAGGTTCGAGTAAAACGTGCCGCTTTTTTAGAACTCTCTACATCCAATACTCCTGCCAATGACATTGGTTGATTAGCAACAATTCCAATACTTCGACCTGCCAAACGTGCGTACCCTACTACAATATTTTCAGCATAGTCTTTATGAATTTCGAAGAAGGTTTCTCTGTCCACAATCCCTTTGATGATGTCACGCATATCATAAGGTTGATTGGAACTTTCAGGAATGATTTTTCCTAACTCTTCTCGAATTTCTTCACCTAAAGTATAAGGCAATTTTTCAGGTTTATCTTCACAACTTTGAGGAAGGAAACTCAAAAGCGTTTTTATTTTTTCAATACAATCAATATCATTTCCAGCAGTCAAATGTGTCACTCCTGATTTTGTAGAGTGCGCACTTGCTCCACCCAGTTCTTCCGAAGTTACCTCTTCATTCGTAACCGTTTTTACAACATTGGGTCCGGTGACAAACATATAACTTGTATTTTCAACCATGATGGTAAAATCAGTCATCGCAGGAGAATAAACTGCTCCACCTGCACAAGGGCCCATGATGGCAGAAATCTGTGGAATCACTCCTGATGCCATCACATTTCTATAAAAAATATCAGCATAACCTCCCAAGCTTCGAACACCTTCTTGAATCCTTGCTCCACCACTATCATTTAGTCCAATCACAGGTGCGCCCATCTTCATGGCCATATCCATAATTTTACAAATCTTCTCAGCATGAGTCTCTGATAATGCTCCTCCAAAAACTGTAAAGTCTTGTGCAAAAACATAAACCAATCGACCTCCCACAGTTCCATAACCAGTAATCACACCATCCCCGTAAAACATTTGTTTTTCCATTCCAAAGTCAGTCGTACGATGCGTCACCAAAATTCCAATCTCTTCAAATGAACCTTCATCTAAAAGAAAATGAACTCTTTCCCTTGCTGTTAATTTTCCTTTTTTATGTTGCTTGTCAATTCGTTGTTGACCACCACCAAGGTGCGCCTCTTCAATCTTCTGGTTTAAAATTTCTACTTTCTTTGACATGTTTTTACTTTTTTTCGGTTGACGGTTGACGGCGGACGGTCGCTTCGCTTGACGGCTCAATATTATTGTGAATCCGTCAAGCACAACGACCGTCTGTCGTCAATCCCGAAGAATTCGGGAGACCGTCTACCGTATAGTTTGAATCATTATTTTTAAAATTTCTGATGCTGCCTCCGAAATGACTGTACCTGGACCAAAGACTCCGACAACGCCTGCATCAAATAAAAATTGATAATCTTGAGGAGGAATTACTCCGCCTGTAATTACCATAATATCTTCACGACCTAATTTTTTTAAAGCCTTGATGGTTTGAGGAACTAAAGTCTTATGGCCTGCGGCCAAAGATGAAATTCCTAAGATATGAACATCATTTTCCGCTGCTTGTTGTGCGGCTTCTTCAGGTGTTTGAAATAATGGGCCGACATCCACATCAAAACCAATATCAGCAAAACTAGTAGCGATTACTTTTGAACCACGGTCATGACCATCTTGTCCCAATTTTGCAACCATAATTCTTGGGCGACGACCTTCCAGTTTTGCAAATTCCTCTGACAATGCTCTTGCATTTTTAAAACCTTCATTGGTTGAAATCTCATTGGAGTAAGCACCTTTGATGGTTTTGGTATTGGCTTTAAATCTTCCAAAATGTTTTTCCATGGCATCAGATATTTCTCCTAAAGTAGCTCGAAGTCGGGCACATTGAATGGCTTTGTCGAGTAAATTTCCTTTTCCAGTTTTTGCACAAGTCGCCAATTTTCGCAAAGCAGATTGAACTGCTTTTTCATCACGTTTAGATTTGATTTTTTTAATTCTTTTGACTTGTGATTTTCTTACCGCAGAGTTGTCTACCTCAAGGGTATCCAAAATTTTATCATCATCATATTGGAAAATATTGACTCCCACAATTTTGTCTGTACCACTATCAATTCTTGCTTGTTTTCGAGCAGCAGCTTCTTCGATTCTTAGCTTGGGTAAACCATTCTCAATCGCCTTTGCCATGCCACCTAATTTTTCCACCTCTTGAATTAATGCCCATGCTTTTTCTGCAATTTGGTTGGTCAAATATTCAACATAATAAGAACCGCCCCACGGGTCAACTGCTTTGGTAATATCAGTTTCCGTTTGCAAATATTTTTGAGTGTCTCTAGCAATTTTTGCAGAAAAATCAGTAGGCAAAGCAATCGCTTCATCTAATGAATTGGTATGTAAAGATTGTGTTCCTCCAAAGATTGCAGACATCGCTTCGATAGTTGTACGAGCAATGTTATTAAATGGATCTTGCGCAGTCAAACTCCATCCTGAAGTTTGGCAATGGGTACGCAAAGCCATTGATTTAGGATTGGTTGGATTAAATGATTTTACAATTTTTGCCCACAACATTCTAGCCGCACGCATCTTTGCTATTTCCATAAAATGATTCATTCCGATTCCCCAAAAGAAAGATAAACGAGGTGCAAAGTCATCTATTTTTAAACCTGCTTTTAGTCCTGTTCGAATGTATTCTAAACCATCTGCTAAAGTGTAAGCTAATTCAATATCGGCGGAAGCACCTGCTTCGTGCATATGATATCCGCTGATGCTGATGGAGTTAAATTTTGGAATATTTTTCGAGGTGTATTCGAAAATATCTCCGATGATTCTCATGGATGGTTGTGGTGGATAAATGTAAGTATTCCGTACCATGAACTCTTTTAAAATATCATTTTGTATTGTTCCACTCAATTTAGATTTATCGACACCTTGCTCTTCTGCTGCGACAATATAAAATGCCATGATTGGAATTACAGCTCCATTCATAGTCATCGAAACCGACATTTTATCCAATGGAATTTTGTCAAATAAAATTTTCATATCCTCCACAGAATCTATCGCAACGCCCGCCATTCCTACATCTCCAGTCACTCTTGGATGGTCTGAATCATAACCTCTGTGAGTTGCCAAATCAAATGCAACAGAAAGTCCTTTTTGTCCTTGTGCTAAATTTCTACGGTAAAATGCATTGCTCTTTTCTGCTGTTGAA
>CAKZSH010000298.1 GCA_937918905.1 uncultured Saprospiraceae bacterium | reverse complement strand
CAGATGACGAGGTTGTTTTTTTCTTTGAGGAAATGGAAAAATTAAGGCATACCCTGCGGTACGGCTTCATTTTTTCATGAAGTCAAAGAGAAAAAGAAGCCGTCAGGTGGGTAGATTATTTATTTCCTAGTCCCTAAATATCTTTTTGCGTAACATCAGTTATTAACCTAAATCTCAAATAACAAAGAATTATGATTTACTAATTCTACACAAAACTTTTTCAATTCATCCACACTTTATAAATAAAATTTATATTTTTGTGGAACATCAGCGGGAATGATAACATCTAAAAATAGGTGTCATCATTCCCTTTTTTGTTTTTAAAATATCGAATCAATAAATCAATTAAATATGGCAAAATTGAGAAGGAATCATACCAAAGGAGCAAATGGAGGCTTAATGTCTAAATCAGTAGTCTTTGCAGCAATTCTTGCTGGTCTTTTGTATTTATTCAATATGTTTACTGGTGAAGAAAACACGACTACCTCCATAGATAAAGACAAAAACGGACAAAGTGTTGAGGTAGAATTTGCTGATGATAATTACACTTTACCAACCGATTTTTTCCCATCAACAACAACTGGAGAAATCATCAAGCATAAATATTATGCGATGTCCTACTCCGAAAAACATGAACAACCTGAGTGGGTCGCCTATGAATTAACTAAAGAAAGTATTCGGAAACCAAATGTTAGACGTAGTGGAAATTTTCGTCCCGACCCAAGAGTAAATAAAGCTTCTGCTTCCAAAGCAGATTACAAAAGAAGTGGGTATGATCGAGGGCATTTAGTTCCAGCAGGCGATATGGCATTCAACAAACAGGCCATGTCTGAAACTTTTTACATGAGTAATATGAGTCCACAAATTCATAATTTCAATTCAGGAATTTGGCGACAATTGGAAGAGAGTGTCCGTGACTGGGCTTGGGATAATAAACATTTGTATGTAGTTTCTGGACCAGTTTTGACTAGAGGTATTCTAGATCAAATTGGTCCCAATGATGTTTCGGTCCCAGAGGAATATTATAAAGTAATTTTAGATTACACTCAACCTGGTTTAAAAGGAATCGCTTTTTTGATGCCTAATGAAGTCAGTACCAAACCATTGATGGAATATGCAATCTCCATTGATGAAATTGAAAAAATAACGGGCATAGATTTCTTTGAGCAAATAGAAGATGAGGATGAAGCAAAATTAGAAAGCACATTTGACACAAGAGCTTGGAGAGTGGATGGAAACAAAGAACGGGCTCGTATCCACACCATGAAAAAACTAAAATAATTGAAATGGAAAATTGATAATTAAAAATTTTAAAAAAATATTGAACACGATTTTTCGAAATTTTTAATTATCCATTTTCAATTATACATAGTGACTATTTTTTTATAAAAAGTCCAAATGAATGTTGATAATTTGATTAAACTTGTCAACAATTATTTCGTAAAAATGTAAAAACAAAATACTCAAACAAAGTTTAAAATCTTAAAAATGGCAAATAAGGAAAAATTTATTGAAGAGATTAATCAAGGTTATACTTTTAAAGGAAAAACAATGGTACTTGGTGGTGCTATGGTAGACAAAGAATGTCAAACCAATAGCTTAGTAAAAATACCATTGAAAATGATGAACCGTCATGGACTTATCGCAGGAGCGACTGGTTCTGGAAAAACAAAGACTTTACAAATTTTAGCAGAACAACTTTCTGCCAGTAGTGTTCCTGTTCTATTGATGGATATCAAAGGGGACTTGAGTGGAATCGCAGCTGCAAGTGGAGGTCATGCAAAAATAGATGAGCGCCATGCTAAAATCGGAATACCTTTCGAAGCTGGTACAAGCCCTGTAGAATTCCTTACTTTATCTGATGAAAAAGGAGCAAGATTAAGAGCAACAGTAACGGAATTTGGTCCCGTTCTTTTTTCAAAAATATTAGATTTAACAGATACCCAATCTGGAATTGTAGCGGTAGCTTTTAAATATTGTGATGATAAAAATATCCCACTTTTAGATCTAAAAGATTTTAGAAAAACCTTGCAATACATGACAGGAGAAGGAAAAGATGAGGTGCAAGATGAATATGGTAGAATGTCAACTGCTTCAACGGGAGCAATCATCAGAAAAATAGTAGAATTAGAACAGCAAGGTGCTGAAGTTTTCTTTGGAGAAAGATCATTTGATACAGATGATTTGACTCGATTGGATGAAAATGGAAAAGGGATGGTTTCGATTCTTCGATTGACAGACATTCAGGATAAGCCAAAATTGTTTTCAACTTTTATGCTGCAAATGTTGGCAGAAGTGTATGCCTCATTTCCAGAGGAAGGAGATTTGGAACAACCTAAGTTGGTAATTTTTATTGATGAAGCACACTTGGTTTTTCAAAATGCATCAAAAGCATTACTAGAACAAATAGAAGCTATTGTAAAATTAATTCGGTCAAAAGGTGTCGGTTTATTTTTTGTAACTCAAAATCCTTCTGATATTCCAGATGCAGTTCTAGGACAATTGGGTATGAAAATTCAACATGCACTTCGAGCATTTACTGCCAAAGATCGTAAAGCCATAAAATTATCTGCACAAAATTATCCTGACTCAGAATATTACGATGTGGAAGAATTGTTAACTGAACTTGGAATTGGAGAAGCACTTGTAACGGTGCTAAGTGAAAAAGGAATTCCTACTCCCCTAGCCCATACATTGCTGCGAGCTCCTCAGTCTCGAATGGATGTTTTAACTGAAGGAGAAATAGATAACATCATTAAACAATCTTCGATCATTAAAAAATACAATGAAGTTATCGATCGTGAAAGTGCTTATGAGGTATTAGGCGAAAAAATAGAATTATCGCAAGAGAAAGAACACCAAGAGGAATTAAAGAAGCAACAAGAAAAGGCAAAGAAATCCACGGGAAGACGTCGAGCTGAAAAAAGTACTATTGAAAAAGTAACGAGTAGCTCGGTTGGAAAAACTGTTATTCGAGAAGTGACTCGTGGTTTGTTGGGTGCGCTTGGAATTCGAACTTCAAGAAGAAGAAAAAGAGGTGGATGGTTTTAAGGGAGTAGGAAATAAATAACATTAATAACGATATACAAAGTCAGAGTCTTTTTAAAATAAGGCTTTGACTTTTTTAATAAATAGGTTTTGATTCAACCAGCCAAATAAATTTGGCGGTTACATTTTACCACCGTATTTACTGTTAAAGAAAATATTTATTTTCTTTGTGAACAAATTAGGAAAATATGAAATGTAAAATCTGTAGTAATTCTGAAAACAACAAAGAAATTAATGCAAAGGAAATGATGTTTGGCTATCAAGATGAGTTTACTTATGTGGAGTGTTCCAATTGTGGATGCCTACAAATAAAAGAAGTCCCTTCCAATATGGAAAAATATTATGGTGCTTCTTATTATTCATTTAGTGATAATGTAAAAACATTTAATCATACTTCTAAATCAAAAAAATGGGATTGGCTGAAAGAGTTTTTCCAAAGAGAATTAATTCTTCATCGACTTGGCAATGGGTTTCATCCCATAGGTCGAATGATGAAAGTAAAGGAACGTGATTATTTAAGATGGATGTCACCGCATCTCAATATTAATTTTGATTCCAAAATTTTAGATGTAGGCTCAGGGCGAGGGAAGTTATTGGTAAAAATGAAAAACTTTGGATTTAAAAATTTAACTGGTATTGATCCATTTCTAACTGAAGATGCTATCCAACAACCAGGGTTAAATGTGCTAAAAAAAGACTTGTTTGAAGTCGAGGAAAAGTATGATTTAGTTATGTTGCATCATTCATTTGAGCATATGGAATCTCCATTGAAAGTTTTCCAACATTTAGCAAAATTATTAAATCCGAAAGGTGTATTATTAATTAGAATTCCAGTTGCAGATTCCTATGCCTATCGAAATTATGGCATTCATTGGGTAGAGCTAGATCCTCCTAGACACTATTTTTTACATACTAAAAAAAGCATTCACCACCTAGCAGCACAAAATGGATTGAAAGTAAATCATATTGCATATGACTCTACTCATTTTGAAATTATTGGAAGCGAAAGATATTTAAAAGGTCTTACTTTTTCTGACCCTAACACTATATTTACAAAAGCTGAGAAAAAGAAAATAGCTGAGCAAGTAGAAAAACTAAATCAAAATAAAGATGCATCTAGGGCGTGTTTTTATTTAGTCAAAAGTTAAGTTCGCAAAGAGGCTTCGCCTCAATGCGGCTCATCCTTCGAGTCTCCCGGCTCGTGTTTGTTAGTTTTAGTCAACAAAATTATCACCTTAAAACCAAACCTTCTCACATTTCAATACAGTCTAAGTTTATTGAATAAATAATCGTAATTATTCAGTATTGATTATACAACGAATACACAAGTTAAGGTTTGACTTAAAAATCAAGCCTTGACTCGTGTAGAGCTAATGCTGAATACTTACAAATAATCTTAACTTATGAAAAAATTACTACTCTTATTTGTCCTTACTATTTTAATTGGTTGTCAAAATATCAAAGCTCAAGGCTGTTGCCCATATTTAGAGAATGTAGAATTGACACCTACTCCTGCAACTACAACGGATAGCATTTTTCTAATCACAAAAGTAGCTACTCCAGCCCTTGGAAATTTTATAGGATATGTCATCACCGAAACCGACACCTTGACTACTGTCGAGGGTTGTTACTATTCGGGATTACTTACTGCAATACAAGTTTATGAGGACACCCTTAATTTAGGTGTTCGTCCAAATGGAAATTTTAGAGTAAACTTTGTTGCTCATCAATCCAGCAATGATACCATTTGTAATATTATGCAAAGTAAAAATTTGGAGGTATCCGTTAATGTGGAAGGAAGTAATCAGACAAAAGAATTAGAGATAAATACTATTAATGTTTTTCCAAACCCATTCAATAATCAAGTAGCCATTGCATCCGATAAAGATTTGAAAAAGCTATTACTTTATAATCAGTTGGGAATTTTAGTTTTGGAAAAAAATAATATTTCTACCAATCAAATAGAATTATCATTGGAACATTTACCGCTAGGTATTTATTATTTGCAAGGGAATTTTATCAATGAAAATATCTTTTTGGAAAAAATAATTAAGCATTAAATGTAACCGCCAAATTCATTCGGCTAGTTGTGTAAATAACTAATAATCAATGACTTATCTAACCTACCAAATGAATTTGGCGGTTACACTAAAAAATCTTCTAACAAACTATTGTACCGTTTTGCAGCTTTGATTTGTTGCTTTTGGTAGGGAATTGGGTTGGTAAAAATGTCTTTCATTTTTAAATAAAAATCATCCTCACTATTCGCTATTGGAAATCCTAAATCCACAAAGTCTTGTACAAAAGATCGCCGTCGAGTCAAATTAACAAACAAACAAATTTTCCCAAATCGCATCGCATCCAAAGCAGAAAGAGAATACTCTGATACAAAAACATCACCCCTCTCCCAATCCTCTTCCAAACTCACTTTGGAAACCGAAAGATTTTTATATCCCATCGCTTGAATCAATTTTTCAATTCTAATTTTTGAATCCTTCCCTTCATGTCGAGGTAGCACCATTGTAGGGTGCATTCGTACGATAAATTTTTTGGAAGGATATTGTTGGGAAAACTTACAAAAAGAAAAAATCAATTTATCCGTATCGGTTCGATCTACTAAACTTGACCAGTCGCCTGCATGATTTAAGGATAAAATAATGGTATTGGTATCTGTATTGGAATGTAGTTTTGGGATTTCGAAATAGCTTTTTTTCAAGAAAGGAAATGGTTTAATTGCTGTTCGATTTGATTTAGTTTTCAATTCAAAATCATATTGATCTCTACTTACAAAATCGCCATAAACAAAATAATACACATACGCATAAGGTGGGTAATTAGAAGGACGATATCCATCTACAAAAATTAAAACTGGTAAATGAGGTTTTTTTGTAAAATCATACAATTGAGCATATTGATGAAGCGGTGATGCTAATCGAGTATTACCTTTTAATTTCAAACTATTCGTAAATCTTTCTAAAATTTTTGAAGCGTTATTTTTGCTAAAAATTTTAAAAAAACGAATACCTCTGTAATTGATTTTTTTAAAATTTACATCATCTTCAAACTTTAGCCGCCGCAAAGAATGAAAAATAAAATTTTCATTTTCCCATTTTAAAATCCAAGCCGTACGGGATTGAAATAGCATTTGAAAATATAAAATAATAGACCTTACAAATCTTCCTATAGGATTTTTTTGAAAATAACGGGACAATCTTTTTTTCCAAAAGAAGGAATTCGAAATTTCATTTTCACCATTTTGTTCCCTCCAATATTGAAGTGATATACCTAAATTTAATCGTACCCAACCTGTTCCCCAGAAGTGAATTTTACCAAAAGCAAATTCAGAAAGCAAAGCGGTATGAATCGCTTTATTTTTTAAATAAACTAAATTCTCTAAAAAAATATAATTGGTATCTGGATTGACAGGGTGAGTAGCAGCGTATTTTTCATGCGCTTCATGGTCGATGGCTAACATTGTTTTTTCATCCAAAAAACCATCAAAAGATTTTATTCGAATTGGAATTTTTGGAAGCAATTTTTGAAGTCGCTCTTCTTCCTGTGGAAATAAAAAATAAGTGGATAAAATAAATATAGAATTATATTTATTGGATAGAGTGACCTTCATAATCTCTTGAAAATCAACACTTTGGGAAATCACAAAAAGTGCATTAAAGGATTCCTTCTTCATGAAGATATGCTATTCTACTCCTCAATTTTTGAATATGAGGTTGGTTATTTTCGTTTAAGTATTTTTGGATTTTAGGATCTTTAATGTGTTGCAAAATATTCAAATACTCCTGCCCTTCAAAGTTCCGCTCTGACCTCCAAATAGTAAAAGATTGTTTGCCTTTATCATCTTTTCCTTTTTGAATTTTTATGACAGGCGAATCTTTTTCTACTGCTGAAAGCACATCAGAATTGATCGCTTGCAACCAAATCGCTAATTGAGTAAAAGATAAACTATCGAATTGTTCTTCTACTTTTTGTAAAGATTGAATAAATCCTAGCATTCTAAATTCCTTCATCCAAGCAGAAAAAGAATGAACAGGATAATGTCGGTAATTATTTTTTGGTAATACATTTACATCTGTAAAGTCAAGCGAAGGCAAAAGATCTTTTAGGAAAACTCTTTCGATATCAGGATGCTCTGTTTCCAACCAACTTTGCTCTCGAACATTTCCATCAGGAATAAAAAAACTACTTTCACCATCTCTCCAACAAAAAATATTATCTCTTTCTGAAAACATAATTTGCTTATTCCATTCCCTCGCATCATAACGATGAATAGAATTCAAATAAGATTTAGTCAATCCATCTTCAAAAGGAATCGCTTGAATAGTCGAACCAAACATCCCTTGCATCTCATAAGGAGAGGTAGGAATTCTATTTCGAATTTCAGTACGAAACCGAGTTGGATTGATAAAAGTCCCTTCAATATTATAGGATTGAAAAGCATTGATTTGCTCACTCGTCAACATAAATTCAGGCGGCAAATAAAAAGGAGTATAACTTCCAAAAGCAGCATTCAAAGTTTGAATACCTACTTCCAAATTCATTTTAAAACCATGAGCACTTCGCAACAATGCAATATCATGAGAAAATGGTCGAAGGATTATTTCGAAAATTTCAGAATGATTATTGATGAGTTCAATTGACTCAGGATTGAATTTTACAATGTCGGCTACCGTTGCACCAGGTAGTCCAAGGCTTGCCTTTTTTCCAGTCTTTACATAGATGTTTAGAAACTGATAAAAATACGAGTCCTTTCCTCCCTCCAACATAGACAACCACCGCTTTGCTGACAAACATGATGCATCAGCATTTAGGTTGACAATATCAACTAGATATTTTTTCACTAATTACTGCTTTTTTAAATGATTCACTTATCGACAAATAGTCTTCAAATACAGATTCGAACATTGGAATTCCTGCATCAATTCGTTTTACATATTCTTTCTTTTGAGGATCGCCTGCAACCATCATTGGTAAAGCTCCTTCCATTTGAGGCAACGATCTAATTCTTTCCACAATCCCTTTCATATTATTTTTAAAAACATCAACTGGTGTGAATTTACTTACATCAATCACCATAAAAAAGTGACTTAGTTTTCTTCGTGCATCCAATGGTGCGGTGTACATTCCCAAC